>JAVBRY010000097.1:0-15698 GCA_031547505.1 Candidatus Gastranaerophilaceae bacterium
AAAGAAAAATTGGCAGAAAATCCAATCTTGGTATCTGTAAAACTGAATTCATCTGGTGAACTACTAGCAAGAGTTCCAAATCATAATTCCGCTTTTTTCCCTAGATGGTTCTCTGTAAATTCAGCTATAAAAGCTATTGAAAGAGCCGGAAAATGCGCTGAGATTGCGAATACGTTAAAAACGCCAAGTCTATAACCTGTAGAATGGGCTTCAGCCCATCGAAATGGCTACACTTCAAAAAGTTCAAACAAACGGTTTTGAATATCGTCTTCTTCAAGTTCATTTGTTAATTTATTCAAATTAAGTGCTATTTGATAGAACTTTGCTGCAAGCATCGGCTCATTTGAAGCCTGGTATGCTCTTGCGAGGTTAAAGTTTGCTAATGTGTAGTCAGCATTGACTTTGATTGCTTGTTTGAAAAGCTCTGTCGCTTCGCGTACGTTGCCGATTCCATCCAGATAAATTACGCCCAGATTGTTCAGTGCAACCGCATATTCAGGGTCAATCTCAATCGCTTTGTGATAAGCAACGAGCGCTTCTTCCATATAATCTTTTTCCCAAAGCGCCATGCCGCACTTGCTGTATGACTTTGCGTTCTCAGGGTTAAGTTTTATCGCGTCACAGTATGCTTTTATCGCACTGTCATAATCATCTTGGGAGAAATATAAATCACCGAGCGCTACATGACAGTCATCAGAATCAGGGTTCAAAACGATTGCCGTTTGGTAAAGCACCGTTGCGGCTTCAGGGTTGTCTTTGATTTCTAAATAAACAGAGCCGAGTGCCTGACATACTATTGAAGTCCAGATTGGATCAGGGTTTGCATTTATTGCTGTTTGATAGTGCTCGATTGCTTCGTCATGCTGTCCGAGCTGCACAAGCGCAAAACCCAGACTGTTATGATAGAACGGATTTTCATAATCCAATTCCAACGATCTGTTGAACGCATTTACGGCGCTCAAAGTTTCATCTTTCTGCAAATAAAGGTGTCCTAACTCGTAGTATACCTTGTCATTTTCTGTATCAAGCTCAATAAGCTTGTTGTAGCAGTCGATTGCTTCATCTGCTTCAGCAGGGAAAAATGCCTGAAGGACTGTTGCAAGCTTGATAAGAGCATCTCTGCTGTAAGGATTTGCTTCAAGAACCTTTCTGTATGCGTCTGCTGCAACTTCAGGAACTTGTTCTTTGATGCACAAATCACCGATTTTGCTGTAGAAGATTCCTTCCCTGCCTGTCTTTTCGGCAGCGATATCGTATGCTTCTATAGCACGTGATTTGTTGTTTGTTTTCTCTAAAATTCCACCATAGGCTTTGTAAACAGAAACCATAGCGTCATCTGTGAAATTCTTGTAAAGCATTTTTAAGGATGCAAAATCCCATAAGATTTCGACGCATCCTGAGCACATGTAATAAACCATTTTTATAAAATCTCCAAAACTTGGCTTGCGTGAGTGAAATTTCTGATAAAGCAAAGAAGCAAGAATCAGACGGGGTCTTGCTGCAAGCAGCGGATTGATTTTGATTGCATTTTCAAACTCTTTTTCCGCTTCTTCAAAATTGTTTGCAAGCTTTAAAAAATACCCTGTGTACATATGTGTGTTAGGGTTTTTGGGCGCGATAGACGTCGCCATGCGGCACTGTTCTATAGCGGTATCAAGGGAAATCTGACCGTTCTCATAAAGCAAGCATGCTAATCTGTAGTAAGTTTCAGGCAGGTCGGGATTGTGCTTAATAGCCTGAATATAGTAGTTTACAGCATCGTTAAGATCGCTGTTGTTGCTTCTTAATAAATACTTTTCATGTGATTTTCTCGCCAACTCCAGCAGATTCAAGTCTTTTCTCTCTTCTGTTTTTTTGTTTTCGGGCGCCGAATTGTGTTGTTCTAACATGCCTACCTCTGGTCTATATCTGTAACACTTCTGTCGACCGAAAAATTTCGCTTTTTTAATTCATTGTAAGAAAATCATCCTAATGGACTAAATTTAAAAACCTAAGCTTTAATTTAAAAAAAATGTACCTGCACGACTTAGGCTAGCCGGATATTTATTTAAAAATTTTTTATGATATCATCGTCTGGTAAAACTGCATTGGTCATTTTATATGGTCAGCTGGATGATATTAAATTTTGTAACGTTTCTGCAATTATTTCCTTTAAAAGTAGCAAAAAATTATTTTTAGACGTTTTAAAGCAATCGAGACATATGGTAGTGAACTGGGGATCTTATGAGTATAGAAATACCAAACCAATCAAACAACGCATTTAATTCGTTGTTAAGTCAGAAACAAATCATACCGAATCAAACGACGCAAGCTAATCCGTCCAACATAACAACGACTGCAAACACGGTTAATGTGCCGACAAATTCTGTGAATACTGTCACTGTACCTTCCAGCTCTGCAGGCGCCCCTGCAAATCCTATCACTATTGTTCTCCCGGATACATTTCAAAAAGAAAAAACAGCGGAAGAAAAGCCAACAAAAAATTTTTTAACCAAATATAGCGGTGTTGTAGCATTAGCTGTTTCTGTTATCGGATTGCCGATTGTTTATTTTGCAGCTAAAAAATCAGGCAAAAAATCATCGGAATCATTTACAGAGATGAAGAATTCTATCGATGCCTTAACTAAACAAGTAGCTGACTTAAAAAAATTAGAAGGTAAAGTTGAAGAAACAGCAAAGAAAAAATCTAACTATGGCACTCTTGTTGCGACTCTTCTGGGTGTTGGCGGAGGAACAGCAGGTGTCCTTACTGCTGTTAATAATAAAAAAAGCGACTTGAAACAACAAGGCTATAGTGATGAAGATATCAATGATGCTCAGAGCCTGGCTACAAGCATAGCATCTCAGACAGATAACATTGAACAAAAGGCTCGTAATGCCGAAAACAATGCAAATGATGCAAAAGGCATAGCCAACGATGCCCGCAATACTGTAGGAAGTTTTGATCACAGAATAAATGAAGCAAATGAAAGAGCCAGAGAGGCTTGGAATGATGCAACAGGCGTTAATCCAATCATGAAAGCATACACAGTAAGGCATTTTGACTTGAATCTGCTACAGATTAAAAATTTTAATGAATCTATTAATAAATTAAGAACAAGTGAAGTTATGGAAGCCGTCAAAAAAGCTTCACCAATACGCCTAAAGCGTTCTGCTTCAGATACAAGAAAAACTATCAAAGATTACAAAGATAAATTTAAGAAATTGACGTCTACCTGGTCACTTACTGCTGAATATGTGCCTATTAAAGCAGGTGGATTAGGTGTTGTCCCTATGGAGCTTCAAGATAATTTTGAACAACTGGGTATTGAGACTGCTACATTTATTCCTATGTATTTACAAAAGAATAAATCGGAGTTTCTTGAAATGCCCGGTGGAAAATATTCTTATACTTATGGTGCTAATAAATTTGATTTGGTCAAAATAGCTGAAGCCCCAACACATGTATATAGAAATGGTCACTCTTCTGTTGAAAAAATAGAGTACTATATGGCTGAATTACCTGTTTCCGATTCAGATAAGAAAAAACAGCTTATATTTATAAAAAATGATAATTACTTTAATAACAATATTTACGACTCTACAACAGGTGCAGAAGAAACAGAAAAATTTGCATTGTTTACAAAAGCTGTGTATCAATTAGCAAAATTAAAGGTTAACCATGCTCTTGGCGTCAGAAGCGGTATCACTGATTTAAAAATAACAGATCCAGATTCTTTTAACAAATTGAAAGCTCCTAATTCAATGATATTGAACGACTGGCATGCAGGCTCTATGGCTAGTTTATTGAGATATCGTGCGCCTATGGAATATAACTATAATGAATTAGAAAAAACATCCTATGAAGCATTAAAGGATATGCCGACAATCTTAATCGGACATAACATGGGTATACAGGGACAATCCAACAGCGGTAGCGGCAGCTTATTGGCTAAAAATAATAATACAGAAAATGTTATTAATACCTTATTTGACGGCTATGCTATCGGTATAACAGAAAATGCAGATAGTGGCATTATTTTAAACGATAATGACGACTTATGTAATACCGTATTACTCAAAAGAAAAACTGCGGACAAACAATTTAATAACTTATTTATTGGAGTGGCTTTATCTGATTGGTTTGTACCGGTATCAGAAAATTACACAAATGAAGTAATAAATGATTATATGAAATCAGGTATCTTATATGAACTTCTTCAGGCTCGTAAAGACACCGGCACAATCTCAGGTACTATTAACGGCTTAGATAAAAAACTAAATGATATGAAAGCGGTTGAAAATCCAAAAATTAATCCTTATAGAATTCCAGGGTTAAATTTAGAAATTTATGATGAAAATATAAAAATATCTGAAATTATGTCAAAACGAAAAGAAAACAAGCAAAGATTCTATGATATATTTATCCAACCTAAATTAGACCCAGGCTATAAAGGTCAGCCGGAAATTGTAAATCCAAGTGTCCCATTTTCAGTAAGCAAGGATGATTTCGTTGATTCTCCTGTAATTTCTTTTGCACATAGATTAGCTGGACAAAAAGGTTTAGAAATTATGAAAGGTGCAATTTTTAAACTCTTTGATAATTGGGAAACAGGTGAGTTTAAAGATCAAAAAATGCCTGTATTTATTGTTGGTGGAGCAGTTCAAGAAGATGGTCAAGAAGGACATTTAGATGCATTAAAAAACCCTGATTATGGTACAAATAAAGAAAGATTAAACAGAGTATTGGTTTTAAAAGGTAACATGCCTAACTACGCTGTTATGGCCGCCAGTACATATTTTTGTGCACCATCTACATACGAACCTTGTGGATTGACACAAGGCGAAGCCTTTGCTAAAGGTACTCCTATAATTGCAACTTATACTGGAGGATTTGTTGACACTGTATATGACCCTAAAGTTTCACCAAAGGATTTCAAATACAAAAATGACAAAACTATCGGGCAAACAGGATTCCTCGCCCCTGAAATAAACGAAGACTCTTTCTATGAAGCCATGGTTCGTTCACTCAAGCTCTACTATGATGAACCTAAAAAATATGCACAGATGGTTAAGAATGACTTGAAAGTTGACTTGAGTTGGATGCTTTCAAATAAAGAAGGTCCAATATTTGAATATGCAGATAAATTAGGGTTGGATAAAGCAGACCTGCCTGATACTATTCAAATTGCACAAGAAACAGCAGACAGGACAGCAAAAGCTCTAGAAATTGCCAGAAAAAAATCTGAAAAAATGGAAAGAGAAGCTGATAAAGTTTATGAAAAAGCTATTAAAATTTCAAAACTAGCAAGAGAAACAAAAAATGAAGTTTATGAGGATAGATTTACAGCTATTAAATTAAATTATAAAGATATAAAGAAAAAAGTCACAACCGCGGCACAAGAAGTTAAAAATGCCGAAGAATTGTCTGAAAAAATGCAAACCATACTTGATGCTGTCAAAAAAGATGCAGCAAAAAATAAGAAGGAAGGTTCATTATGAAAATAAATTCAATTCAAGCAATATCTAGAAAACATTTTGAAATAAACCAAAATAAATCTAACTACAATCCAAGTTTCAAAGGAGTTTGGGGAAATAGGTATGAAAAAATGCAGTTTGAGCCAGGGCATCAAATTTCTGATGAATCTGATAGCTCTTCTTATAACACTGGTAATCGGTATAATCTTGAAACATCAATAGATTATTATGCTTTTGCTGATGAAAACTGGCAAGAATCTAAAGAGAACCAAAGAAAGAATTTTCCTCATAAAATAAATGAAAAAAAGCTATCAGTAACAAAAAAAGAATATGCAACAGCAGTATCTAAGCTTGCTGATGCATATAAAAAAATAAAATCTAATGAAGTAAATGAAGAACTGGGCAAAATGAAACGCGTTAATCCAAATTTATCAGAACAAACTATTAAATTATATAAAGAATTTAAAGCAGGTAAATTAAACTCTGAAATATCAGATATGTATAAATATCCATATGATAGTTTTACTAAATAAACAGATATCACACTTGTGCGATACCTGTAGTGCAGACAGACAACATCATCCTACACCAGCGCAATAATCTCCACATCGTACTCAGGAGTTATCTCTTCTCTTGCGATGACTTTGGCGTTTGTCATGAGCTGAGAGAGTATTACTGAGGTGATTTGGCGAATCTCCATAGGAACGATTAGCACTGCTTCTTGTCGGCCGATTTCGTTCTCTTCCATTGACTTGTAGATATTTTGAACAAGGGTTTTCATCTTTGAGTTGTCGATTCGGATGATTTCGCTCTTGCCATTTGTTTTTCCGAGCAGATATTTCGTTGTAGTGTCAGTTAGCCCGAAAGCATGAATTACATTGTTTTCATCCGCAATACTTTTTGAGATTTGTCTGCCAAGCGCATGTCTTACTTTTGAGAGCAAATCTTCTTTTGTTTCTTCGTCAGAAAAATCGTTTATTTTTTCGAATATGTAAATAATATCTTTTATCGAAACCCGCTCTCTGATGAGACTCGTCAGGATAAATTTAAGCTCTGCCACTGAAACAAAGTCAGGGATAATGTTTTCTATTAAGTATAAGTTGTTCTCACCGACGATTTCGATGTATCTGTTGATGTCGTTGTAGTCGAAAATATCAGTGACATATTTCACACAGATATATTCAAGAATTCGTGCCAAGGATTCAGATGCACTGAACCCTGTTGCCCAGAAACTCTTGGTCTTTTCCTGCGGCAGCCAAACAACCTGCTTTCCTGTAATGTAGTCTTTGTTTTTGATTTCGTCTTTGAATTTAGTTTGGTTCAACTCATCCTTAAAGAACATCAAATACCCGGGATAAACGAACCCTTTGAACGCACTCACGCCTCTGACTTCAATGCTGAATTCGTGAGACTGAAGCGACTCGTCACTTTCAAACCTGATTTTAGGAATTATATATCCCAATTCTTCTGCAAGCTTTTGTCTGACTTTGACTGTTTGAGCGATTAGGTTTGCGTCCAAATCAGGGTTGACCAAATCAATATTCTCTTCGCTTAACTTTATACAAATCTTGTCTTCACCTATTTTATTGACCATAATATCCGGAGAAATAACCTTGTGCAGATCTTTTCTGAGCTCATCAAGCTCCGACATACAAACAGACATCTCTTTGTTGAGCTTTTGTCTTTGGTGCTCGGAGGTTTCGTCTATTAGCGTTTTGATTTTTTTGATTCGATTTCTTTTGTCTTTAATTTTTCTTTGAATGTCCACACACTGCTCAAACGGATCGTTTTGTGAGGATATCATTTTATGCATTTGTGTTTTGTAACCGAGGACTCCGTCAAAATCATCATCTTCCTCTTCTTTTGAATCTTCTGCTTCACGGGCAAAAATACAGTTGAAAGCGAACCCTTCATCGGCTTCGACCTCATGCATCGTATAAATCTCCCAGCCCTCTGCAGACATCTGGTTCAAAAGGTTTTCAAGCTCTTCTGTGTTTTCGCTTGAACATGTTTTAATGCAATACTGCATTGCCGAAGATCTCATAACTTTGCTCCTCAGTGATTTCTAGTCTTCTAACTGTTTAATATCGATATTGTAGTCGGATTCTTCCTGATAAGGTGCGGCTTGAGTCTCCTCGATTTCGATGTTAACTTCGCCGTCAATCATCTCGATTTCTTCTTTTTTGAATTCGTTCATTTTTCCGTCTTCAAGCTTAACCGTAAGCTTTCCGCTCAGGAAGTTTATAAGACATACCTTGCCCAATCCGCTCGGTGTCATTACACCAGAACCGATAGGCGGCATATCTTTAGCCAAATCTATATAAGTCTTGTATTCATAATTTAAACAGCAAAGAAGTCTTCCGCAAGTACCGGAGATTTTGCCGGGAGTTATTGGCATCCCCTGGTCTTTTGCGAGTTTGATATTTATTGATTCAAAACTTCTCAGCCATGAACAGCAACAGAACGGTCTTCCGCAAAGCCCGTTGCCTTCAAGGATTGCGGTTTCATCACGAACCCCTATATGACGCAAGTCGATTCTCACGCGCTTGAATACCTGGGTTAAATCTTTTAAAAGCCCTCTAAAATCCACCCTCTCAGGCGCAGTATAATAAAAAGTTATTTTTCTCTTGTCAAACGTGTATTTTGTTTTAACAAGATTCATGTTTAAGTTGTGCGTTGCAATTACACCCTTACAGGTTTTATATGCTTCTTCTTCGGCAATTTTTAGCTCCTCAAGAGTCTCCAAATCTCTTTGTCCGAGAACTCTAACAAGGTTTGCTTCTTCGGGCTTGCCTTTCTCCCAGGATTTCGCAACTTCATCATTAACCGCAAACACCTTCGCAACATACTCACCCGCCTCAACACGAATAAGCACAAGCTGACCGTGCTCGACCGTAGCAGACTCCGCAACCACCAAAGGATGATAAGTGTTTTTTATTAAATTAACAGCATATTTGGACATCACAATTCCTTTAGAAGTTATTTTAGCATGAAATAATCCTATGTAGCCAATAATGGCCCATCAATTATTTACAGTATAGCCACTTATAGTTCGATACGGTATTATTGTTACATTGTTTATTTGTACGATTGGGGCTGTTATGGAAGAAAAAACTAATGAAAAAAATGATAAGTCAAAAAACAAACTGAAAATAGTTGGTATTATATTGGCTTCATTCATTTTTGTGACAGTTGTGTTTACAGTTTTCGCATATATTATATTTCGTATCGGATTTAATTACATGACCCAATATACATCATTAGAAAATATGACGCTGCGTGATATTGTTTACGATAATTATCTTGATAAAGCGATGATGGCTTGTATAGTTGATCATGATTACAAAAAAGCTTTAAACTATTATAAATTTGTTATTGCTTTAGATAAATCAGATTACGACGGATATTTCAGAAGGGCACAGTGCTATATGGAAATGAAAGAATACGAAAATGTGCTTAAAGACACACAAAAAACACTTGAATTAATTAATAACGGCATTGAGACAAAATTTAATCAACGAGAAGCAAAATACTATTCTGATGACCCTAAACTTTTAGAAATGCCTAAATCAGGTATAAAGGCAGACAAAAAAATAACCGTAATACTTCAGGGAGAGGCTTATTACAATTTGAATAACTATGATGAAGCGATAAAACTTTTCACGGAAGCAATTAGCATAACCAAAACCCCGGTATTACAACAAAAAGTATATAAATTGCGAGGCGTTTGCAAGTATCGTATCGGTGATAAAAAAGGAGCATTGGCGGATTATTCTACAAGCAAAAATTTGATTATTAAATATATAAATAAAAATAAAAATCACCAAAAATATTTACAACCAGATTTAGATGAGGTTAATAAATTAATAAACGAGGCTAAAAGTAAGTAATTCGGCCACTCTGACTGAAGCATCAATTTAATGCCGTCGCGGGCTTTTAACAATGCGGCTTTTTATAAGTGCTCTTTACGCGATCTCATAACAAAAGCGTAATTACAATAATGTAGGCTGGGTGCAGCCCAACACGTTCTGTCATGTTGAACTTGTTTCAGCATCTGAACCAACTTTAGATTTAACTTTTTACTCTAAAATACAGAAAAGAAAAATATTCAATAATCATCAGATTCCGCATCAAGTGCGGAATGACAATAGTGTAGGTTGGGTGTAACCCAACAACAACCTAATCATCATTCAGCGACAACACCGCCATGAACGCTTCTTGCGGAACTTCTACACGTCCGACAGACTTCATACGCTTCTTACCTTTTTTCTGCTTTTCAAGAAGCTTTCTCTTACGGGAAATATCCCCGCCGTAGCACTTGTCGAGAACGTTTTTACGCATCGCTTTGATGTTTGTTCTTGCGATGATTCTTCCGCCTGTTGCCGCCTGAATAGGAACTTCGAACATCTGACGCGGAATTATGTCTTTTAATTTTGCAGTTAATTTTTGTCCGATATAAAAAGCACTGTCTTTGTGAACGATTGCACTCAGGGCGTCTACGACTTCTCCTGCAAGCATAACCTCTAATTTTACAAGGTCAGAGCGTTTGTATTCTTTGAACTCATAGTCCATACTGGCGTAGCCCTTGGTTCTGGACTTTAATTGGTCGTAAAAGTCAACAATAACTTCACTCAATGGCAATTCATACTCCAAATCTACACGCACCTTGTCAATGTAGCGCATGTTTATGAAAATACCGCGTTTTGATTGGGCTAAGTCCATCAATGTTCCTGTGTAATCGTTAGGCGCAATGATATTCAGCTTTACATAGGGCTCTTCAATGTACTCTCTATATTGAGGACCGGGAAGATTCGCCGGATTGTCGATTTCAACTATTGTGCCGTCTGTCTTGTGCACTCTGTAAACAACCGAAGGTGCTGTAACGACAAGCGAAAGGTCATATTCGCGCTCTAGTCTCTCCTGGGCAATCTCCATATGAAGCATTCCCAAAAAACCGCAACGGAATCCAAATCCCAGCGCTGAGGACGTTTCAGGCTCGAATGTGATAGAAGAATCATTCAGTTTCAATTTTTCAAGCGACTCTTTTAAGTCGTGGTATTCATCGTTATCAACGGGATATAGCCCCGAAAATACCATTGGCAGCGCTTCTTTGTAACCGGGAAGAACTTCTTTTGCAGGATTGTCAACGTGAGTTATCGTATCGCCGACAAACCTTGTCAATTCTTTAATTGAACCTGCCATGTATCCTACATCACCGGTCTTGAGCTCTTTTACGGGAACACGACCGGGGTTTAAATAACCCAGCTCCACTATTTCGTATTCCTTGCCCGAAGCCATAAATTTAATCTCATCTCCGACTTTGACACTGCCGTCTACAACCTTAAAGAAGCATAGTGTACCTAAATACTGGTCATATGCGCTGTCAAAAACCAGCGCTCTTAAAGGCTTATCAGAAGTATCTTCCGGTGGTGGTACAAATTCAACAACCGCTTCAAGTACATCTTCAATACCGATACCGGTCTTTGCACTGACGGGAATCGCCATAGATGCATCAATTCCGAGAATCTCTTCGATTTCTTCTTTAACCCTATCAACATCAGCCGATGGCAGGTCAATTTTGTTTATAACAGGTATGATTTCCAAATCCTGTTCAATAGCCAGATAAACGTTAGACAATGTTTGTGCTTCAACGCCTTGAGTCGCATCAACAATCAACAAAGCACCTTCACACGCAGCGAGGGAGCGGGAAACTTCATAAGAAAAATCCACGTGACCCGGTGTGTCGATGAGATTTAGGACATAGTCCTTGCCATCTTTGGCTTTATAGTTCAGCCTTGCGGCGTTTAGTTTTATGGTGATGCCTCGTTCACGCTCTATGTCCATAGAATCTAGAAGCTGGCTCTGCATATCTCTTTGAGCTACAGTGCCGGTGAATTCTAAAAGCCTGTCTGCCAGTGTAGATTTACCATGGTCTATGTGTGCAATAATGCAAAAGTTTCTAACGTTATCAATGGTTTTCATAAGAAAAGTATATCTAAAAAACACTAATGTACAAACAAGAGATAATGTGGTTCCGGGCATTAAATACTGAACTCCTGTTACAAGAAATGTTTTACGGGATCTCACAAAAACTACATTACTTAATAATCTCGTCCATAATAAGTATTTTCGGGGCGATTGGAATTGGACTGAACAATTTCTCGATACTCATTTTTATCAATATCAACTCCCATTTTTTTGATATCGATTTTTGGTGACTTGGGTAAATTCTTTTTATTAATTTCAGGCTTATCTTCTTCCATATATACCTCTTGGTGCCCCTTTCACCTAAAACATAGCATAAAATCATGTTAAGCAATATTACAAAAATATAAAAAAATTACCCACTTTTGTAATATTTCGTAATAAAACACTTGCAATTTGAAAAACAAGATGATATATTAAGTATATACAAAATATATGTAGGTAATTTAGTCGTCTCAATTAATTTTACTAACTCTGGCAAGCGGATAACGTCGCCCTTCCCCGGTTATTTTAGACTGCGTATTTTCCGTGCCCAAATTTTTATAAAGTCTTTTTAATTTTGAATCTTTAAATTATGCAAACTCGATTAATTAAACACGTTAGGATATTAAATAATTAGGAGTCTACTATGTCTAAGTCAATCTTATCAACAAAACCTTCCTCAAACAGCGTAATGCCTTTAATCAGCGATGATATTTTAAACAAATACATCCGCTCTATTTCAAAAATAGCTGTTTTAGACGCAAATGAAGAAATGCATCTCGCAAAAACCGCTAAAGAAGGCAACACAGAAGAATCTTTAGCTGCTAAAAAAGTTTTAGTACAGGCTAATTTGAAGCTGGTAGTGAACCTTGCAAGAAAAACCATACAGGTTTCACACCTTCCTATGATTGATCTCATCCAGGAAGGAAACCTCGGGTTAATGGTTGCGATTGAAAAATTTGATTATAAATTAGGTTACAGATTTTCGACTTATGCAGCCTGGTGGATAAAACAGTCAATGTTCAAAGCCATTTCAGAACAGTCCCACTGTATAAAAATTCCGGTCTATATACAAGAAACTCTTTCAAAATTCTCTAAAGTCAAAGCAGAGCTTGAACAAAAATACAACACTTCAGTCAAAAACGAAGTAGTTGCACAGAAAATGGATATCCCTGCCGAAAAAATCGACAGATTTCTCTCTGCATACAGTAAATCACTTTCAATAGATGCCCCGTATGAGCTTTCTTCGGGCAGTGAAGTTACATTAGCAGATGTACTTGAAGACGAAAAAGCCAGTGTCTATACTTCTGTTGAGTCTGATGATTTAAGAAAAGATATCGAATTTGTGATTTCAAAGCTCAAAGACAGAGAACAAGAAGTCGTAAAAATGAGGTACGGCTTGAACAACCTTGGTAAAAAGACACTCGAAGAAATCGGAAAACTGTATGGCGTGACAAAAGAATGCATCCGCCAAACAGAAAACCGTGCATTGCAAAAAATCCGTGAAATGAACTTCACCAATGAAGCCCTGGCATCATATATGTGTTGAAAGACGAAGATAAGCTATATCTCTACGTTCAGCGGGGTTGCCTTGAAGGGGCCTAGGAGGAGCGGTCTTTAATTTTTGCGCAACAAAATCATTAATTACAGAAAAAGAATACTCCAATTTATACATGCAACCATTCGACCTGCGGCAGAAATGCCGCTTTGTTTTAATATATTTCTATAGTACGTAATTGCGAAGCATGGGGCAGAGCAATGCACAATAATCCTTAACCTGAAGCAATCTTTTTACATTGAGATATAATCATCGCATAATTCAATATTCCAAACCTAGTAATGACGTAATATCACAATACTAGAGCGTCAACTCAACACCCTTCATCAACATTTTAAGCTTGTTCAAAGATTCTTTATCCTGAAGTGCTTGCATAGCAAGGTTCACAAACTCAAGCTGCTCTTGAGGAAGTGATTTTACTTTTTCGAGAACAGAATCAAGCATTTTGTCATGTTGAACGTCTTCCTCTGTGAGGAGAGTCTCAATTTTGCCCGTGGGGTAATAAACTTTTATATGAGTACGGACTTTTCCGCTGAAATATTCGACTGTGAGAGGCTTATTTACTTTTTTAGCCATATCCAGCATTGACTGCTCTGATTCGCTTACCTGGATTTGTTTTTTGTTTTTAAACTCTTCCATTAGAATAGGCGATTTTGACTTTACGGTCATAACCTCGTTTTTACGGACAAGCTTTAAAACAGGGCTGTCATATGTGCCTGTTTTTGCGTAAGCAACTTTATACTGCCAGTCAAACTCAAAAAGATACTTCGGATGAACATCCAAGAGTAGGCAGAGTTTTTCAAGCGTATCAACAGACGGAAAATTGTCTCCTGTCTCGATTCTTGTTATTTGTCTTTGGTTGAGATCGAGAAGTTCAGCGACTTGTTCCTGAGTATATTTTCTATTTTTTCTGAGCTCTTTTAGCCTGCGCCCAAATGCTTCTTTAAATGTTTTCATCTTGATTTTCATTATATATCCTCTGTAATCCTAACATAAGGTGACCAAACGACGTATATCCATACGCGCTACTTGACTAATGACACATAGTGTCTTATAATTTTTTTGTGATAATTAATGAAGATTATTTTTGTCCAGCCAATAGGCTAATCACAGTGTTCTTTCCCCGGTATTTACTTCGAATATAATTATGTCAATGTCTAGGACTAATTACCGCTTATTATATCGTGGTATAAGCATGATAGGCTGTATGGATTTATTTTTCAAGACCCTAGAGGGGGGTTGTTAAAATAGTCAGGTTGTGAGCCCTGCAGCCGCAACTCACTATCTGCTCATCATTATTACATTCAAAGATAGGTACTGTTTCCTGAGGTCATTTATCAGTCAGAGCTGTAGTGATGCCGATAAAGAAGGCTGTCTTGAATTATTGGCAGTTCAAAAGCTTAGGACTTCATTACGCTTTCATTTCATAAAAGCTTCATTTCGCAAGCTTTTTCACTAGGACGAACTCGCTCGCACTTTGTGCTCGACTCAGTTCTTGCCAAAATCCGCAAAAAAAAGCCCGAGTGAATCTCAGGCAAAACTAGACTAATAGGGAAAATATTTTGTAAATCTCCGCAAATTTATATTTAGAAACTCCGGATGATTATGTTAATTTTAAGAAGGCTTTGTTTGTGACAGATATCACCTGCATTGCTTTCCAGAAGTCTTCTGGGTCGAGCGTTGATTTGTGCTCAAGGTTTACGGTAACTTTATCGTAATACATTTGTGCTAATTTTTGGTCTACTTGGTTAGGTGCTACTGCCATGTTGTCTGCCTATTCTCTTATGTACTCACTTACATATATATAAAGTATATAAAAATTACCTAATTTCAAATATTAACATTTTTGTTACATTTATTAATGCTCGTTTAGCAAAGTTAGTTTTTTACCCAAAATAGGTAGTCAACAAAATTCTGTAATACAAAAGATGTCTTGTCAGCTAATCAAATGTAAGCAAAGGCTCCTGAGGAAATCAAAGATTTCCACGTCGCCATCGAACGGTTATGGTCCTTTCGGCAGTCCGACCTTCAGGGCTTCACAGCGGCGCCGACCCGGTCGCACGGCTTACGCATAAAAAAAAGCCGTCCATTTAGAGGCCGGCTACTAGACTTGGGGAGGAGGTTTGTTGACCTTTCGGTCTAACACTTTTCTTATCGGCATACAAAAGCGAAAACTTTAGAAAAACTCTAAACATCTCATCCATTTAGTTTAAATTTCTTTATATTTGAACTTGCTTTTTTTGTAAAAAATTCATTAAAATCAGTATATTTACAGGTATATACACCCCCTAAACTTTTCATTGCTTTTGTGCTATGTTATTGTTATAAAGTGACCGGTAGTTAAATAGATTGAAGGAGCAATATGGGATTACCTAAAGTAGCATACTTTTCCATGGAAATCGCAATGGATCAGTCTTTATGCACATATTCAGGCGGCTTAGGATTTTTGGCAGGTTCGCACATGCAATCAGCCGGTTACCTGCAATTGCCTATAGTCGGCGTTACTATGTTATGGTCTTACGGCTATTATAATCAGAGAATTAATGAAGAAGGCAACGTGGATGTTGCTTATATAAGAAAACACTATGACTTTTTACAAGATGTTGATGCGACAGTTGTTGTTGATATTTTCGGTGAAAAAGTTACAGTAAAGGCGTTCAGAGTTGATCCGAGCTTATTCGGAACATGTCCTGTTTATCTTTTAACAACGGACATT
>JAVBRY010000125.1:0-6144 GCA_031547505.1 Candidatus Gastranaerophilaceae bacterium
TGGTCGCTTAGAAAAGTTTGGTTTTAGGTGCCAATTTTATCCGAGCTTGACCGGTAAAATTGGTATTTAAAACCATTATCTTTTCGAATTGATACGCAGGATTTTCTTTCTTTTGGTTACTTTTCTTTCTTTTGTTGCGAAGTAAAAGAAAGAAAAGTAACAGAACACATTCACAGCAATAATTGAAGTTATCTACAACAACAGTTTGAGTTTGAATGCTTTAATCTTACAGTATCAGTTGGTCAGATTCCGCATCAAGTGCGGAATGACGAGAGGTTGATGTGGTTGTCTGGATTGCTTCGTCAAGCTTCGCTTTCCCGCTTACGCGAGACAAGTACGCAATGACGATTAATCTACATAATAAATATTACCAATACTAATTCATGCTATTATTTCTTTATGATAAAGCGAAGAACCTCAAAAGAGTTGAAAATAGGTAATGTCACAGTCGGCGGACCTGCTCCGATAAGCGTTCAATCAATGTGCAACACCGATACCCGGGACATTGAAAAGACGGTTAATCAGATTAAAGCACTTGAAGATGCAGGGTGTGAGCTGATTAGACTTGCTGTATTAAATAGTGATGCAGCTGATGCGATAAAAGAAATAAAGAAAAAAGTTGAAATACCTGTGATTGCGGATATACATTTTGATTATCGGCTGGCGATTCAGTGTATAGAAAACGGAATCGATGCATTGCGCTTGAATCCTGGCAACATTGGCAATGAGGAGAATATAAAGAAGGTTGTTTCTCTGGCTAAAACAAATAAAATTCCTATTAGAATAGGTATAAATGCAGGTTCTTTGGAAAAAGATATCGAAGCGGAAGACATTTTGCTTCATGAAAAAATGGTTAAAAGCGCTTTAAGGCATATAAAAATCCTTGAGGATAATGACTTTGATTTGATAAAAGTTTCGCTAAAATCAAGCAGTGTATTAACTACTATTGAGGCTTATCGAGATATTGCGGATAAAATTTCATACCCGTTGCATTTGGGCGTAACTGAGGCGGGCACTCTTAAAGGCGGATTGGTGAAATCCGCAGTAGGTCTGGGTACATTATTGGCTGAGGGTATTGGAGATACGATTCGTGTTTCATTGACAGAGAACCCTGTTGAGGAGATTGAAGCAGGCTATGCAATATTGAAGTCGCTTGAACTTAGAAAAAAGGGCGTTAACTTTGTTTCCTGTCCTACCTGCGGAAGATGTCAGATTGACCTGATAGCATTGGCAAAAAAAGTTGAAGAAGCCCTAAATAGTGTAGATAAAGATATTACTGTTGCCGTAATGGGCTGTCCTGTGAACGGACCTGGTGAAGCCAAGCACGCTGACTATGGTATTGCAGGTGCAATAAAAGAGGGTTATATCTTTAAAAAAGGCGAAATTGTAAAAAGAGTTCCTGAGGGGGATATCTTAAAAGAGTTATTAGATATTATTAATAATGATTAATAATATTCACCGCATCCGTAGGATGCAGCAAATGGACGAACGTATGGAGTCCGCTTTAAAAAAGCACCATACCCGAATAGCGGATTGCGAGCCGAGGCTGAAAGTCCTTGCCGAAGGGCAAGGCTGTAACGCCGTTAATGGCGAGCAACCAAGCAAGCTTAAACCAAACAAAAAATCACCAATCTAATACCCGAAGGCAAAAGGCTCACCCAAAACAAAAACAAAAATCTACGCACAAAAACAAATAATCAAATAACCTTATGACGGTATGGTGTTTTTTTAAAGCATACGGAAGGAGTGAGGTAATTTGCTCTTTAAATAATAAATAACTTTATACAAAAATCCTTAAAAAGTATGATTTGCCCAAATCCTTAAAATAATATAGTATGTTTATAACAGGGAAAGGTGTTTAACATGAAAAAATTAATAGCATTAATGAGTTTGTTAATATTAGCTTCAGGAAGCGCTTATGCAGCTTTAGAGGGCGGAGTTTCTAATTCATACTCTCCAGGAGGAAGCTTGTCTACAGGAGACACAACATCAGCAGAATTTTTGCGTCAGCAGGGATATTCTGATGAAATGAGAAGACTTCACGAGGTACGTTTGAAAGATCCGACTGAGCCAAGGGACTATGAACAAAAAACTAACGGGCAAAAAGTCGGCATAAAGGTCTTGGAAACAATTGATCCGACCTTGGATACAAAACACTTCGGTGAAAGAAATATCAACTTTAACGGTGTTACTGTCGAGGATCTATAGAGAATATTTTTAATTAATAGTTTTAAAAGGGCATGTCTTTGGGCATGCCCTTTTTGCTGCGCCAGTTCACGTCATTATGATTCGGGTAAATCATTAAGAAATGTTAAGCGACATGCGTGGATACTGCATTCATGTCAAAGCCCATGCACACATGGGTTTCAGCTGATTGGATTACAGAGTCATGATGCCCTGTAATTAATTATTTGTCCTGCAACATGACATTCATTATAATGAGAAAAGTGTTGAGTATTCAGCATGATTTCTTGGGAGAAGATTATAGTTCGATGAGTATAGTTGAAGATAATTTGTCTAGACTGAGAAATGACATCGTACCTTACCAACCTATAATAGTCGCAGTAACAAAGTATTTCGGAGTAGAAAAACTTGTTGAAGCCTACGATGCGGGACTGAGGGACTTTGCCGAAAACAGAGTTCAAGACGCATTGGAGAAGTTCGAGAATCTGCCTGAAGAGATTAAAAGGAATTCGCGGTTCCATTTGATAGGGCATCTTCAATCGAACAAAGTGAAAAAAGCTGTGGGAAAGTTTTATTTAATCCAGTCGGTGGATTCGTTGAAGCTAGCACAAGCTATATCAGAAGAGGCTCAAAAACAAGGAATAGTCCAGAAAATACTGCTTCAGGTTAACAATGCAGATGAAGAATGCAAATTCGGCTTTTCGAAGGATATACTTAACGATTCTTTTGAGCAAATAATTAACTTAGAAGGCGTACATGTTGAAGGGATTATGAACATTGCTCCGATAACAGATGATGAAACATTACGTTCATTGTTTAGGGATTTGAGACAGTACAGGGAATTTCTTTCAAACAAACACAATCACCAACTTAAAGACAGATTTAAAGTATTATCAATGGGCATGAGCAGCGACTATAAGATGGCACTAGAAGAAGGTTCAACAATGGTACGGCTTGGGAGAAGATTGTTTATATAATTTATTACGGAGGAGAAAACATTGGCAGGCGTTTCAGACAAAATTAAATCAATTGTAGGTTTTTTAACATCAGGATTTGAAAATAGAGATGATATATTCGATGACATGGCGAGCGAAATCGGTGATGACTATCCGATTAGCGATAACTTGGCTCTTGAGCCTATGTATGCGTCAAGCCCTGTGAAATCTCAGGCCAACAACGTTGTAAGCCACCCGGGCTTCAGAGGATATGAAGTTTTGGTTTGTGAACCGCGTTCATACGACGAATCAGTCTCTATCGTTAAACATTTAAAAGAGAAAAAGACTATTATTTTGAATCTGCATCTATTAGATAGAGATCAGTCTTTAAGAATCGTAGATTTCTTGTGCGGCGCAACGCATGCACTCAACGGCAATCAGCAGAAAATCGGCGAAACAGTGTTCATCTTTACACCAACAAATGTATCACTGCAAGCTGAATCCCAAAAGAGCAAATTCATCAGAGATGCTCTTTGGAACCAGCCACAGTAACATTCGGCTAAAAACACCTGCTGCCGTATAAAATAAATACGTTTAATTACCTACAGTGCCATAGGGCACAAAACAAATCGAATAGTTGGGGATATAATTGATAGGCTGCCTTTTTCAGATTAGGCGGCTTTTTATTGCACAATTAATTTGGAGTAGGGTGCGTCCCTCGCGCCACAAGAATTACAAACCAAAAATCCACCTCAGATTTAATTCAGGGTGGGTTTTGTTTCACAGAGGCAAGAAGCAGTCATCCCGGGCTAGACCCGGGATCTGATGATTTATGAGTGCTTTTATAATTTTAAATTTCAGAATTTAAAACAACAATTTAAAAA
Source organism: Candidatus Gastranaerophilaceae bacterium (assembly GCA_031547505.1). Lineage (GTDB taxonomy): Bacteria > Cyanobacteriota > Vampirovibrionia > Gastranaerophilales > Gastranaerophilaceae > JAVBRY01. Next base: position 4,004 of record JAVBRY010000125.1, read on the forward strand.
CCCGCCCCATATTCATTTATAAGGCGGGTTTTGTTTTTTCGAATAGTTGGTTACATACTTTTCTTAAGCGTCTCTTTTGACTTGTCTAAATCTTTGATTTTCTTCTCTGTCGCTTTTACCAAATCTTTTTTGGCTTGACGCTGCGCTTTGATTAGCTGGTACTGGCTGTCTAAATCAGAGTACTCAGTCTTGTATTGAACAAGATTCGTTCTTAAATCAACCTGAACACTGTCTACCTGTGTCAAAACATTCTGCAATCTGCTTGTTTCTTCAGATACAGCTGTAGAAGCAGCTGTTGATGCTGTGTTTGCCGCTGAAGTGGCTGTACTTGTAGCAGCTGTCTTCACGGCAGATAAATTGTTTTGCGGTACATAAGCTTCTGCAAGCGGAGCTGACGCAAAAATAGGCTCATAGTCTGTGCCTGCAGCAAATGCAACTTGTGACCCTAAAACCAGTGTTACGGCTAAAGCCGGAATTATACTTTTTTTCATAATAACTTCCCCCTTTTTTTATATATTATACATGTATTCTAATAAAGAGGCGTTTTGTAAACCTCATTTAGTCAGTTGATTTTGGTAAGTGTAAGCAGCAACGAATGTCTTTGTATTTAAATATGGCTCTATAATTCATGTAAATCCACCAATTAGAGGAGTATTCGACGAGAAAAAATTGCCATAATGCATGAGCAGCGGGCATTACAGCACTGTTTATAAAGAATTGTAAACCCCAAAGCCCTTGTCTGGCAACAACTTCAAATATTGTTTGAATTATTTCATTTTTTTTGAAAAAAGTCGCTTGAAATTAAAAAATGTTTAAGTTACATTGTCATGGTGGTCAGTTTGCCACGTGATTACGTGACGATTAAACTACAAAAAGCAAATCAGTTCAGTTTGGAATGATGAGCTAGTCGAAAAAATAATTTATAACCACAAGGTGGAATGCAGCCATTAGGGCAAGCAAACTAAAAAAATCTGAAGCTTATAAATAAACGTTGACAACAAAATTTGTTAGTGATACTGTATCACTTACGTCTTTGAAGGATCTGTCTGTCCTGCTTTAGGGCGGATTTGAAAACTAAAGACTCACTGGGGAAGAATGGCGCTGGATTATTCTGCAAAATTTTTCCACAAAGTTATAATTCGAACCTTGAAAATAGAATAGCTAAAAACGATTAAATACCTGTTGATTCAATAATAAATAAATCAATGGACAACAAACGCAAACGTAAGTTAGCGTAGAAATGAGTCGCGCGTCTGATTTATCAGACGATGGACATAAACTTTCTGACAATGGAGAGTTTGATCCTGGCTCAGGACGAACGCTGGCGGCGTGCTTCATACATGCAAGTCGAACGAGAAGCCAACTTCGGTTGGTGGAAAGTGGCGGACGGGTGAGTAACACGTAGGAAATCTGCCCTTTAGTGGGGGACAACAGCTGGAAACGGCCGCTAATACCCCATATGAGCTAAGTTGAAATACTTATCTTGAAAACTCTGGTGCTAAAGGATGAGCCTGCGCCTGATTAGCTAGTTGGCGGTGTAAATGACCACCAAGGCGACGATCAGTAGCTGGTTTGAGAGGATGATCAGCCACAATGGGACTGAGACACGGCCCATACTCCTACGGGAGGCAGCAGTAGGGAATTTTGCGCAATGGGCGAAAGCCTGACGCAGCAACGCCGCGTGTGTGACGAAGCCCCTCGGGGTGTAAAACACTGTCAGTAGGGACGAAATTTGACGGTACCTACAGAGGAAGCACCGGCTAACTCCGTGCCAGCAGCCGCGGTAATACGGAGGGTGCAAGCGTTGTCCGGAATCATTGGGCGTAAAGAGTTCGTAGGCGGCATGTCAAGTCTGGTGTTAAATCCTGAGGCTCAACCTCAGTCAAGCACTGGATACTGGCAAGCTAGAATGCGGTAGAGGTAAAGGGAATTCCTGGTGTAGCGGTGAAATGCGTAGATATCAGGAAGAACACCGGTGGCGTAAGCGCTTTACTGGGCCGTTATTGACGCTGAGGAACGAAAGCCGGGGGAGCAAATGGGATTAGATACCCCAGTAGTCCCGGCCGTAAACGATGGATACTAGGTGTTGTGGGTATCGACCCCTACAGTGCCGTAGCTAACGCGATAAGTATCCCGCCTGG
>JAVBRY010000170.1:0-8713 GCA_031547505.1 Candidatus Gastranaerophilaceae bacterium
CGACTTCTTTATTCATGGTGGGTGTGATGCCCAAACTTTTCAACAGATTGATAATCTTTTGATGCTCAGCATCAATTTCCTTCCCTTTGGTAGAAGGCACGTAAGAAGCTATCATTGAAGACATCACGGGAGAAATAGTCATGTAAATTAACCCACTCACTTACATTAAACTATATATTTTATACCCCTTTTGTATATATTTTAAACATGGAACGAGCATTAATTGCATTGATGCAGATAAATCATCGTGTCATTCTGAGAGAGCATAGCGACCGAAGAATCTCAGGATACTTGAACAAGTACGGGCTTCACCCTCAGGATGACACAAATTTAATTAATAAATTTTAAGATTGAGCCTGTTAAAAGATAAATTGTTATTATTTTATTGATAGAAGCAAAGAGAGATTAAAGATGGAAAACAATAATCAGCCGGTAGTCAGCCTTATTTCAAAGCCGGAAAACATGTTAAAAACGATTTATACAGCGTGCAGAACCTGCTACAGCGCTGATTATCCGATAAATATTTATGAGAGTGCGACTGACGAAGAAAAAATGCTCAAACTCATTGAAAGAGTGGTTTCTTCAGGTCACTACTCAACAATTGAACATATTCAGGTGACTTTTGCGATATCAAATGTCTCTCGTGCCTGTACACACCAGCTTGTCAGACACAGGCACATGTCCTTCTCCCAAAAATCTCAAAGATACGTAAAGGAAAAAGGACAGTTCGATTATCTGATTCCGCCGACTATTCAAAAGAATCCCGAACTGCTTGAAAAATATAACAAATTTATGGAATCCACCTCTGAACTTTATGTTGAACTGACAGAATCCGGAATCCCTGCCGAAGACGCAAGATTCATCCTGCCTAACGCCGCAGCAAGCTCACTCGTAGCATCATTGAATCTCAGAGAGATGATTCACCTTGCGAACATTCGTCTTTGTGTCAGAGCACAAGATGAAATCAGGATTATGGTTAAGAAAATGTGTGATGAACTAATCAAATCCGAACCTTGGCTCAAAGGCTATTTGACTCCAAAATGCGAAAAGCTCGGATACTGTGATGAGGACAAGTCTTGCGGTAGAAAACCTCTAAAAGAGCAGTTTTTGCAGGCACTAAGCAATATTAGTACATAAACTTTTACGTCACCCTGAACTTGTTTCAGGGTCGCATAGACTATGCGATTCCGCATCAAGTGCGGAATGACAACAGTAGGTTTTGTTGAACACCAACAAAATTCGACTCAATAAGTAGAAAGGCTCAAAACAATGATAAATGCTATTTATAAAAGAAGAAGCGTAAGAGACTATTTAGACAAACCCGTAGATAATGACCTTGTCGAAGAAGTGATAAAAGCGGGAATGTATGCGCCTTCGGCGGTGAACAGACAGCCGTGGGAATTTATAGTCTGTGACAGAAAAGATACTGTCGAAGCGGCAAGAACCCTGCACCACGCAGCCAAAGCCCTCTACACAGCGCCCGTAGCGATTATCGTTTGCGGAGACACAGACAAAGAATATTTGCCGGGATTCTACCTGTCTGACTGTGCTGCAGTTATTGAAAACATGCTTATTGCAGCGAAGGACTTGGGCTTGGATACTTGCTGGATGGGGATTTATCCCGTTTATGATATGGAACAGAAATTCTCCGAACACTACAGACTGCCTGAAAACATTAAGCCTTACGGAATGATAGCGCTCGGCTACGGCAACGAAAACCTCGGAATACCTGAAAGATTCGACCGAAGCAAAATCCACTATAATAGGTGGAATGAGGAAGAATAGCTTTTGTCACCCCGCTGCACCAAACTATGCAAAATACATATAACTTGTCTGAGCGGGGTCTGAAAAACAATATTTTTAGATGCCGCTCAGACTTATAAAATGACACATTCCATAATCACACAGCGGCATGACATACTTTTAGGGTATAGGATTAGTTGACAATATGAAAATAAAGGGCATAATTTTTGATTTTAACGGCACGCTATTTTACGATACGCCTTTGCATATAGAAGCATGGCGTGTGTATTCAAAGAAACTCAGGGGATATCCTTTCACCGACAGAGAGATGGAAGAGCGGATGATCGGACACACCAACGGCAATATCATCGAATATTGTATCGGTAAAAAGCCTGACAGAAAGATGGTTCTGGAGCTGTCTGCAGAAAAAGAAAAAGTCTATCGTGATATGTGCTCAAACGACCCTGAGAATACAAAACTCGTTTGCGGCGCAACAGAGTTCTTGGGTTTTTTATGCAAAAACAATATCCCTCTGACAATCGCTACAGGCTCAGACAAGGTTAATGTGGATTTTTTCATAGAAACTTTCAGGCTGGAAAAGTGGTTTGATTTACCAAAGATTGTCTTTGAAGACGGCAGTTTTCCTGGCAAACCCGAACCTGATATTTATCACGAAGCAGCAAGAAGATTGGGCTTGGATATAAGCGAGTGTATAGTTGTTGAGGATGCTTTAGCCGGAATCGAGGCCGCAAGAAGAGCAGGGGCGGGAATGATTATCGCTATTGCCCCGAAAGATAAACAAGAAATCTATAAGAATATAGACTGTGTGGATTGTCTGGTCTGCGACTTTAATGAAGTAGACAGAAGTATCTTTGCGGATTGTATTGTCACTAAATAATGTCATACCGCTGTGTGATTTAGGTACGTAGCATGAATATAAGTCTGAGCGGTATCTAAATTTAGACCCCGCTCAGATAAAATTCAAATAATATGTATGGTTTGGCGCAGCGGGGTGACATCACGACAACTATCAAAGTATAAAATACTCCCTTGACGAAACTCTATGTACATCGGACAATAATGGAATGTTTGACAGCTTATCGGATAAATTACAGGAAATAATCAGAAAAACTTCGGGGAACGACAAATTAACCGAAGATAACATGTCTGATGCCTTGCGTGAGATTAGACGTGCATTGCTTGAAGCGGACGTAAATTTACGTGTCGTAAAATCCTTTATCACCTCTATCAAAGACCGTGCCGAGGGCGAGGGTGTTGTTAAGGGTGTTGATCCTGCTCAACAGTTGATTAAAATCGTTAATGATGAACTTGTAAAACTGCTCGGATCTTCAAACACGCCTTTGAATCTTACAGGTCACCCATCAATCATTATGATGCTGGGGCTTCAGGGTTCGGGTAAAACCACATCTAGTGCCAAGCTTGCGGTTAAGCTCAAAAAAGAAGGCAAAAACCCGCTGTTGGTAGCTTGTGACGTATACAGACCTGCTGCGATTGCACAGTTAAAGACTTTGGGTGAGCAGACAAAAACTGATGTCTTCACTATAGAAGGCTCTCAAGATGTTCAAAAAATAGCTACCGAGTCCATAAAATATGCTAAAGAAAAAGGGTTCAATGTTGTAATCCTTGATACTGCAGGTCGTTTGCAAATTGATACGCAGATGATGGCAGAGCTTTTGATTTTAGACAGAACATTACAGCCGCAAGAAAAGCTTCTCGTTGTTGACTCTATGACAGGTCAAGAAGCTGTTAACGTAGCAGAAAACTTCAACGAACAGCTTGAAATAACGGGTCTTGTTTTAACAAAACTCGACGGCGACTCTCGAGGCGGCGCAGCACTGAGTGTTGTATACTGCACAAACAAGCCGATTAAACTCACGGGTATCGGTGAAAAACTCGATGCCTTGCAGGATTTTTATCCTGACAGGATGGCTACAAGAATTCTCGGGATGGGCGATATTGTTTCTCTCGTTGAAAAAGCGCAGGAGAATTTCGATGCAGATCAGGCGAAAGAGCTTGAGCAAAAAATGCGTAAGGCAGAGTTTTCATACAACGACTTTTTAAAAATGCAAAAACAAATGAAGAATCTCGGCTCAATCGACCAAATTCTGGGTATGCTGCCAATTCCCGGCATTAAAAAAGATGACAAACAGATGATTGCGCACGAAGGCGAAAAACAATTAAAGAAAATTGAAGCATTCATAAACAGCATGACGCCTGAAGAGCGTGATAATCCGCAATTAATAAACTCCGGCAGAAAAAAGCGTATCGCAAAAGGGTGCGGGATGGAGCTTCATCAGATTAACCAGTTCATCTCACAGTTTGACCAGATGCGTCAGATGATGAAAGGGTTTTCACAAGTTTCAGATAAGATGAAAAAAGGCAAAATGAAAATGCCTAAGATGCCGAAAGGCTTTGGCGGCAAATTACCCTTTTAGACTGTTTTAAATTTTATGCTCTTAAATCCAATTTTTTTCGTACGTACACAAGCTCTTTATCGCCGCTGCGGCCATCCGGTCTGATTGTATATTCATAATCAAAATCCATTTTTTTTGGATTATAGCTTGTTTTATGACTTCCAAAAACTCTTATGCCATCTGATTTATAAGGAAGAATTTTGATAAATCCTTTTGGCTCTGCTTCCTTCCCTATTAGCGGTTTAAGCTGGGTTAATATATAGTTTTTATTATTATGATATTTAGTAGTTTCTGCTTCATCAACTAAATCTTTAGTAATTTTTACTTCATCAACTAAATCACACGCTATATTCAAAATACTTTCAGTTTGACGCTGCCTAAGCTTGGTCCCCTCTATCTCATTAAAACCTATTGCCTTAAATGAAACGGGCGAAACATTAAAACTATTACCTATCATACTTCTCTCCTTTTTTTGCTTTAAAATTCAAAAAGAAATAATTTTGCTAGTAAACAAATTAAACTTTACAAAGTTTAACACCTTAAGTTGCTTTGAGTTACCTTGAATTAATTTACTAGCAAAAAATTTTCTTCACAGGTTTTAAAATTAACGAACCTGTTTTTTGCATCACATTGAAAGGAAGTTATGATTAGTGCGATAAGGTTTGGAAGTGTAAACACCAAACAAAATTTGAATACTTCGCATAAAAATTCTTTTAAAAGAAGTGAGCTACAGCCTGACAAAGACAGCTTTTCCTTGAGCGAACAACCGGTGAAAATAAACGGTGAAAAATATGATTTCGTATCAGATTCTGTTTTGAGAAGAGTAGAATTAATCAATATGCAAATTACAGAAACACCAATGGGTTTTGCGAAAAAAAAACATCATATTGCAATAAAAAGCAAAGATGAATCCGGACAAATTACATTAAAGAAGATACTCAATAGCGGACCTGAAATTTCAATAAAAAAATCCAATGAAGGTAAATTTTTAACGTTAAGAGTTAAGGATAAAGGTGTATTAGAAATCGCAGAAATTTCTTATGGTGACTGGAATGACAACGGTAAAATCGTTAAAAAGAAAGAACTTACTGCCAAAAGCAACGGCATAAACGATGAAACCCTCAAAAATTATTTAGATTTATTCATAATCGGCAACCTACTGACCGAGCGGCAAGAAAAAATGCTTAAAATAAAGGATATTGTACTCAACTTATCAGACCAAAATCCTAAACTTGGCGCTTATGAAATAGAAAAAATAATGAAGGAACAAGGAACGCCTGCACCTGTAAGCAATATAATCTATGTGCGAAACAAGAACGACCGTGCCGACTATCAAGATAGAATAGCTGCTGCAAAAAGATCGGGGCATTTGCGCAGAAACTACAAAAAAGACCCTGAAAGAAAACAAAGAGCAACCCATGTCCGTACTTTTACAGAAAAAGAAACCAAAACTGTCCGCAATATAGTAGCCGATCATCCTGAGTTTGGACTTACAAATATAAAAAATGAAGCAAATGAGTTCGGGGTTAAATTATCACGAGGAGAAATAAATCTTCTTCTGGAAAAGGAAAAACTCAAAACCATTGAACAAAAATTTGAACACGCAAAAAAGAACGGCAATCTGCCTGAGGATTGTGATATTGATTCCATAAAAAGACTCCATAGCCAAACAACACCTATAGAAACAGAGCAGGCAATCTTACGCCTGACTAAAGAAAATCCGAAAGCAGGAGCCTACACTATAGTTAGTAAATTATTGGAAGAAGACATCTCTGTATCCATAAAAACTGTTTACAACACATGGAAACGAAATAGCATCAGCCCACAAAAGAAGAAGGGCACAAACCCTTCTTCTGCAAATATATCATTTAAAGGAAAAACTGATGACCATGAAGGCATACCTAAAAAACATGAAAAGACATCAACACCTATTGCAAATTTTTTGGGTGAAATCGAAGATGAAATTAGAGAAACTCCGTTTTGCCCTCCGACAACCAAAAATAATATAACAACGTCAAAATACACAAATGAATATGACCAGGTTGTTTTGACTAAGGAAATCGAAAACGGCCCAAAGATTACTGTCAAAAAACTCAACATTGGCAAGGTGTTGACAATACAAATTGTGGATAAAGATATAAATGAATCGCTGGAAGTCAATTATGCCAGCTGGCAAGGCTTGGCCGATAAAAGTAAACTGCACCTAAGAGGAGGCATTTCACGACATACCCCAAATTATAATGAAGATATACTTAAAAAGTACTTTAAAATCTTCTTTGGCTTTGATGATGATTCTCCGACAGGACTACCTAAAAAAAAGACTATAAATTATACACGCAATGAAGCAGATAATACCGCAAGGCAAAAAGCAGCTCCACACCATAAACCTGTTATAAAAGAAGAAAAACCTAACAGAGTTCGGGATATAGAACTAGAAAATAAGATTAATTATGATGTAACAAAAATAAGAACGCAAAAATCCTCTTCCGCCGAAAAAGAACAAGAGGTATTAAATGAAATAGCAAGAAACCCCAAAATGGGTATTTGGAAAATATGCCAAGAACTCAAACTTAAAGGCAAAAATGTACTCCCCGGCTACGCAAGCAAAGTGCGCACAAAACATAAACTAGCGGATGAAGGAAAACGACTAGAATTCTCTGAAAAAATGAAAAAAGAGCATCCTGAAATATTTCTAGAGAATAATGAGTCCCCAAACAAAATTGAGGAAGAAATTTCTCAAAAAAATGCTATTCATTCTCTTCTTCAACAGAAAGTAATTCAAGCAACACATGAAAACCCTAAACTCGATTCAGAAGAACTTTCTCGACATTTCAAACAACAAAATCAGCTCTTCTCTATCTCTCCGGAAGGCATAGAGGAGATATGGGCAGAAAATGGTATAAAAATTAAAACTCGAAAAAAAAATAGAATATGTAAGTTTTTAGGATGCACACGGTCAGACTATATTAAATTTGAAAAGGCATATAATGCATACAAAAAAGAACACGAAATACTATACACAAAACGCACCTTCAGCGCAAAAAACATTGAACCGGAGTTGGCAGATGCAGTGCTCTACATAACAGCAAAAAATCCAAAGCTCAGCCCGCAATCCGTAGCTAATGAGATTCAAGAAAGAGGGCGGGAAATTTCCAAAAATGAGGTATTTCTTGTTTGGTGGAGAAATGGTATAGAAAAGTCCGGTCCGAAAAATGCTTTTGCTGAAATGATATCCAATTATGATTAACGCAATACAATACAACAATATAAATACGAATATGTTTCAGACAGTTATGAGGCACTGTTCTTTTAAAGGTGTCGATTCTATCAACACCGAATATCAGCCTGAAGTTAAACTCATATACCCTCGCTTTATTCCTATTGAAAAAGAAATAGCAATACTTGTTGAAACAGCGAAACACCCCGATTTTAGTGTAAGTGAAATACAAAATGAATTGAAAAAACAACAGACTTCTATTTCAACCACCGCTATATACAATGTATGGGAAAGAAATAAAATACCAACAGACAAAAAGAAACTTGAGTTTTCAAAGGAAGTTACTGAGCATTCCGACTCCAAAATTAAAGTAGATTTAAAAAAAATCAAAAGGATGATTGAAGAAAATCGTTATCAAATACCAATAAAAGCTACTCCGCATCTACCAATAGAGATAGACGAAGCTGTACTTGATGCAACAGCCAAGCACCCTGATTATGGTCTTGAATCCATAGCCGATGAAGTAAGTAAACAAGGTCTCTATATCTCCCCGGGCGGTGTAAAATGTGTCCTAAAAAGATATAAACTTCTTAAACCTGAACAACAGTATAACTACGCAATTAAAAGAGCTGAAAAAGAAAAACCCGGCAGTTCGGAAAAATATAAAGGGATGGCATTTGCTAAAAGAGGCCGAGGACCTAATACAGGGGGAGGGAAGATAATGTCTCCACAAACAGAAGATGCTTTAGTCAACGCAACAATTAACTACCCAAAATACAAAGCCTCTGCACTATCTCGAAAACTTCAAGAAGATGGTGTAGAAATACCTTACTATCGCATAAGAGCCTATTGGAAAGACAATAATCTCGAAACTAAAGAAAAACGAATAGAATTTTCAAACGATGCTCTGGATGGATATGCCAAATTAATTAATGCTCTTGATTCAAAATTTTACTAGCAAAAAAAATTATTCACAGGTTTTAAAATAAACAACCCCAACTCTGTCGCTCTATTACTGTCTGAAAGGAATTAATAATGTTTAGCACAATCGGAAACACGAGTATTTTTAAAAATTATCAATCCGGCAATTCAACCTGTTCTTTTAAAAGAACGGCGATGACTGTCGATGAAGACACTTTTACGAAAGAAATTAAAGAAAGTAAGAAACTCTTTAATAATAAAAACTTATTACCCGAACAAATAAAATTTTTAAAACAACTTGAAGAAGATAATGCTGAACCAAATCTTTGTGATGATGGTCCTGACAGTTATTATGACGATGAAGACAAACCAACACCTGTATCTCGGACCAAATGGT
>JAVBRY010000176.1:0-6599 GCA_031547505.1 Candidatus Gastranaerophilaceae bacterium
CTATAATTGCTCTATTTACCGGAGGTTTGAATCCGACACTGGCCGGTCCTGTGACAGACATAGATTCTATTGTCAAAAAATCCCCGCTGGATAAAACAGCTACAATCGCTGTCTCTGTTAAAAATGCAAAAAACGGCAGCATTCTCTATGAGTACAATCAAGAGAAGCTTTTGAATCCGGCATCAGCGTTGAAAGTGTTTACACTGAAACCTTCGTTAGATACGCTCGGTGTTGGCTATCAATTCAAGACTCAGCTGTATAAGGATTCTAAAAACAATTTGTATGTAAAGCTCTCAGGCGACCCGACTCTGACAACAGCATCATTGAAAGAGCTTTTCTCAAAATATAAAGGCCCGATCCAAGATGTCGTCATTGTTCCGTATGCTGTTGACTATTTGGAATGGGGTGTGGGCTGGATGTGGGATGATGATGCAAGCTCATATTTCCCTAAATTTTCACAGTTTACAATCAATGAAAACAAAGTAACCGTAAACATAAAACCCGTTGCTGCGAGTGGCTCATTGCCCGAAATAAAAAATAAAGCTAACTATCCTATGGTATTGGTAAACAACCTTAAGGGCGGAGACAGAAACAATATCAGTGTTTCCAGAATGCCATGGCAAAGTGCCGATGTTGTCTTGTTCGAGGGCGCCGTCAATACGGAAACCAATATTCAGGTTCCGGTAAACAAAACAGAAATGTACTTTATGAACTGTCTAAAAGAAGCAGTTTCAAAATCCGATTTAAAAATAGCCGGCGCAATAAAAGTCGCCCCTCTTACTCAAAATACACTTCTTGTAGGTGAAGTTTCAAGCGTGCCATTAGAGAATCTCATAGGCTCAACTTTGAAAAGCAGTAACAACCTGAATACAGAACTCATTTTTAAAGTTGCGGGCGGACAATATGCAAACTCACAAGGTACAACGCTGAACGGAGTTAAGATGTTTGAAAATTACTATTCAAATATTAAGAAAAATAAACCTGCAATCTCAGATGCCAGCGGTACTTCGAGAAACGACCTTATTTGTGTGGACTGGATGACTGATGCGCTTAACAAATTTTACAATCAAAAAGATTTCTCAGACTTTGAACTTTTACTCGTAAAACCTGCTGAAGGAACACTTTCGAATAGATTGTTGGACATAAGCCGTTTTGTAAGAGCAAAAACAGGAACTCTGAGCGGTGTAAGTTCTTTAACGGGCTATGTTACAGGACAATCAGGAACAAAATATTCATTTGCAATAATCATACAGAACTTTACGGCTCAAACAAGTGAAGCAAAAGCATTAGAGGATAAAATTGTTAATGCCATTTATTCGTATTAAGTCCGAACAATTCATATTAAGGTAAAGATTAATAGACTAAACATATTAGGAAAAAAATAATATAATAATATATAATTAAAATTGAGACATTGACTATTTAAAAAATTACATTAAAGAATAAATAGAGGTAAGGAAATTGAAAAAGTTTATTTTAAGTTTAACATTGATGGCATTTATATGTTCTGCAGCACACGCTGCAACACCTTATTCTGACAGTGCAATTAAAACGGCTGTTATGAAATACAAAGCACAAAACTATGTGGGCTGTCTTCAGGATATGGAAGATTTAGTCAAAAAAGACCCTAAAAATGCATTTGCATATTATTATCAAGGCCTTGCATTGACTCAACTGGGAAAATATGATCAGGCAAAAACTGCCTATACTAAAGTTATTGACTTGAGCAACTCTATAGTTTTAATGGATAACTCAACCAAAGCATTGAAATGTCTAGATAAACCGAATGAATGCATGGCAAAAGAAGTTACTGATACTGAATTAGACCAGTTTATCAAAACAACAAGATTCTTGGGTAACTCCGTGCAAGCTGATGTAAACAAGAAAAAATTGAACAAAGACAAATTTGACATAAACCATGATGAATATGATCCTCCAAGATACAAATCAGAAATGCCGACTAACGATGAAATTGCCGAAGCAGTAAAAGTTCTGGCAAGAGCAGGAATTAATCCTTTTTCGGGCATGAACACTGCAGCTTATGGAGGTTCTTCAGAGCTTGCACAAATGAATATGTTAATGGGTAACAACAATAACAACAATAATGGTAATTCGATGAATAATATGCTTCCTATGTTAATGATGGGGCAAAATGGACAGAATAACATTTCTCCTGAAATGATTCAAACAATGATGATGTCCAACATGACTTCGGATTATGGCTACGGCAGCTCCACTTATTAAAAAAATATAACCAGGGAAGAGGAATAAAAAGTGCAAACATCACGATTCGGTGAGATTAGTATAGATGAAAATCTAATTTTTACATTTGTAGAACCAATTTTAGGCTACGATGAGTATTCGAAATATATTTTGATTGAATACGAAGAAAACTCCGTATTTAAATGGCTTCAGTGCATTGAAGATCCTGACTTAGCATTGCCGGTGGCTTCTCCTGCTATGTTTAAAATAGATTATCAGTTTGAAATACCTGATGAAAAAGCCGAAAAGCTTGATTTGACTTCAGCCGAGTCTGTAATTTCATTGAATGTTGTAACAATTCCAAACAACAATCCTCAGCTTTCCACCATAAATCTTGTTGCACCAATAGTTATTAACGCCAATAACAGACTGGCATTACAGCTTATTCTGCCGGATAGCTCAGATTATGAAGTAAGACATCGTCTTTTCACAGGTAAACCGGAACCCGAAACAGTGCTGGTGACAGAAACGGAGCTTGATTAATGCTGATATTAACCAGAAAAATAGGCGAAAAAATCATCATTAATGACGATATCGAAATCATTGTCGTTGATTCAAATTCAAGCAGCGCAAAAATTGGTATCAATGCCCCAAAATCCGTAAGAGTATTTCGTGAAGAACTTTATAAAGAAATTAAATCTGCCAACACAAATAGCAACACGGCATCAATTGATGTGTTAAACGAACTGCAAAGTTTGCTCAATACCAAAGAAACAGCCGCGCCGGACTCATCTGCTGCTATTATTGAAAAATTTACTACAAAGCTCAATGATGAATAGAAAAGATTTGCTGCATTCTTTTCGTGTAGAAAAAGATTATGACAGCTTGAAATCAAAATTTAAAAATTCAAAAGATGCTTCTGAGCTGGAAGTTCTTGCTGAGATTTATCTTGGTGAACAAGATTTTGAAAAAGCGTTTGAAATATATAAAAAGCTCGAAATGAAATATGAGATGGGGCGCTGCAAACTTCTCCTCGGCGATTTAGGTGCTGCTAAATCTATTTGGGATAAGATTGAAAAGCAAACTCCTGCGACTCTTTGGGGTGGATCTTTGATTCAATTTATTGAAAGATATGTTGTGGATTTGCCGACATTTTTTCAGATAAGAAGCTTTTTGGAGGTGGATTTATATGACTTGCTCCAGGCGAAGCAGTATGAGTTTTGTGAAAATATTATAAACGGTGCCGATATCATGGCTCAGTCAAACAGTGAGTGTTATAAATTTATCGGACGTGTTTTTGTAAACAGCAGTTTGCCTGATGTAGCAAAAGTTTTTCTTGAAAAAGCAAAAAATGCTTGTTATATGGATCCTGAGGTACATTTTCTGCTTGCAAAATGTTATATGGATAACAACAATATAGCCAGGGCAAAAGAAAGCCTAAAAACGTGTTTGGAAAAAGCACCTGAATATTTCCCTGCTAAAAAACTGCTCGAGAAGCTATCCTAAAATGTCATACCCGCTCTGAATCACGACCGGGTCGGCGCCGCAGTTCAGGATAAGCTCCGGCAGGTATCTCACAAATTATGAATAAATTTCATTGTAAACTTTTATGAAATTGTTTTGAAATCTTTATGTTTTAGAGCAATAAAATTCTAAATTTTAAGTTTATTAAGATATGGTAGTGTAATCAAAATTATTTAGGAGCAATTTATGTCAGAAAAGGTTAGTTTTGATGTGGGTGTCCATCACAATGGAATACCGAAAAAAATTCCTGCATCAGCAGGTAGTATTGTTAGCCCGCCGCCGGTGATGAAAAGAATAGAAACTCTTCTTGCCGAACTTGACTCAAAAGAACTCAAACCAACTTGGAACTCTCTTCTTGAAATTGGATCAGAGCCCGATACTTTTAAAACTATAAAGGAAAGATATACCCAAGAGCTCTCATCAAAAGAACAAGCATTAGTAAAGAGATGGGAAAATTTGCAAAAAACTCTCGGCGCTTCTGAAAAACCTGATAAAAATTTCACGAAGTTATTTTTAGAAAAATTCAAACTCGAAAAAAATCCGGCAGTATCCAAGTATGCAACAATGTCAAGGCTTAGTAATGATAGCACAATTATTCGAGCGCTTAGAATGTTTGTTACGAAGAAACCGGCTTAAAAAATATAGTAAAATAATAAAAACTCCTTTATACAAATAAAGGAGTTTTTTACTTCAATTGGTTGATATAGTTAAAAATAAGTTGTACCTATCGGCATTTCTGGTGTAGAATAGTGTCAGGATAAATTAATTACTAGGAGTTAATTCAAACATGTTTGAACGTTTTACGGAAAAGGCAATTAAGGTAATCATGCTTGCTCAGGAAGAAGCCAGAAGACTGGGCCACAACTTTGTCGGCACAGAACAGGTTCTTTTGGGATTGATTGGCGAAGGAACAGGCGTCGCTTCGAAGACTTTAAAGTCAATGGGAATCACCCTCAAAGATGCCAGAGCGGAAGTTGAGAAAATCATAGGTAGAGGCTCAGGCTTTGTGGCTGTTGAGATTCCTTTTACCCCTCGTGCAAAACGCGTTTTAGAACTTTCGTGGGACGAAGCAAGACAGCTCGGCCACAACTATATAGGAACAGAACACCTTCTTCTCGGTTTGATTAGAGAAGGCGAAGGTGTTGCAGCAAGAGTCCTTGAAAATCTTGGTGTTGACTTGAATAAAGTCAGAAGCAATATTATTAAAATGTTGGGCGAATCTAAACCAACACAGCAAACTGCCACGGCAGGTACAGCTTCCGGCGGAAAAACAAAAACTCCGAGCCTTGATGAATTCGGTACTGACCTCACAATGGCTGCTCAAGAACAAAGACTTGACCCTGTAGTCGGTAGAGAAACAGAGATTGAGCGTGTTATTCAGATTCTTGCAAGAAGAACTAAGAATAACCCGGTACTCCTTGGTGAACCCGGCGTAGGTAAAACTGCTGTTGCAGAAGGCTTGGCGACGAGAATTGTCAATTCTGATGTTCCCGATATCCTTGAAGGCAAAAAGATTATCCAGCTTGATATGGGACTTTTGATTGCCGGTACAAAGTACAGAGGGGAATTTGAAGAACGTCTTAAAAAGATTATGGATGAAATCAGACAAGCCGGAAACGTTATCCTTGTTATCGATGAAATGCACACTCTCATAGGTGCAGGTGCAGCTGAAGGTGCTATCGACGCAGCAAATATACTGAAACCCGCATTATCCAGAGGTGAAATTCAGGTTATCGGTGCAACAACACTTGATGAATTCAGAAAATATGTTGAAAAAGATGCCGCGTTAGAGCGTCGTTTCCAGCCGGTAATAATTGAAGAGCCTTCAGTCAACGATTCTATCGAAATCCTAAGAGGCTTGAAACCGAAATACGAAGAGCACCACAGACTGCAAATCTCTGATGAAGCGATTATTGCAGCGGTTGCGCTTTCAGATAAATATATTACCGATAAGTTCTTGCCGGATAAGGCTATCGATATTATCGATGAAGCCAGCTCAAAAGTCCGCTTGAACGTCAGTGCTTTGCCGCCCGAAGGCAAAGATATTGAAAAAGAATTGAAAAGTATCATCAAACAAAAAGAAGATGCGATTCGCAATCAAGAGTTTGAACACGCTTCAAACTTAAGAGATAAAGAAGCAGACTTAAAAGAAAAAATCAGAGACCTCTCCCAAAAATGGAGAGATGAGCATGACGCAAACAAACCAATCGTTACATCTGAGCATGTAGGTGAGGTTGTGAGTGTAATGACTGGCATCCCGACTACGAAAATCACCGAAAGCGAAGGTGAAAGACTTCTTAAACTTGAAGAAACACTCCACGCTCGTGTTATCGGTCAGGATCAGGCTGTTGTTTCCATATCAAAAGCTATCAGACGTGCACGTGTCGGCTTGAAAAGCCCGAATAGACCTATCGGAAGCTTTATCTTCTCAGGCCCTACAGGGGTTGGTAAAACAGAATTGGCTAAAGCGCTTGCTGAATCTGTATTTGGTTCCGAAGATAATATGGTCAGAGTTGATATGTCTGAGTTTATGGAAAAACACTCTACATCAAAGCTTATCGGTTCTCCTCCGGGTTATGTAGGATACGACGATGGCGGACACCTTTCTGAGACTATTCGTAAAAAACCGTATGCAGTTATTCTCTTTGATGAGATTGAAAAAGCACACCCGGATGTGTTTAACATAATGCTTCAGATACTTGATGACGGTCGTTTGACTGACTCAAAAGGCAGACATGTTAACTTCAAAAATACAATCATTATCATGACAAGTAACGTTGGTGCGAGTATGATTGCCACAACTGCAAAACTTGGTTTTGCTGTCGCATCAGATGAGTCTAAAGGTAAATATGAACACTTAAAAGATACTGTTA
>JAVBRY010000213.1:0-5602 GCA_031547505.1 Candidatus Gastranaerophilaceae bacterium
ATCATGGAGAAAAGGAGTGGAAGAGAAAGTATAAAGAGAATTGGCTACATGCTTATAATGCCCTTCGCTATATATCTTAAAACATATACTAAGTATATATGTAACAATGCTTAATAATTAATATGAGACTGCATCTCGACAACGTTAATAATGTTTTTTGTTTTGCAAAGATTAAAGACCGCTCCTCCTGTCTTGAATTACCGGCAGTTCGGCAAAAGTATGGTTTTGCCTCACAAGACGTGCTCGCTCGCTTTGCTCGACTCCGCACTTGCCGGAATTCGCTAGGATCACTTCAGGCAACCCAATAACATATAGTTATTTTAGAGTTGCTTTATTGCACAGATTGTTGTGTTTGTTTTGGGTGAGCCTGTTGCCTTCGGGTGAGAGATTAGTGTGTTTTGGTTGGTTTGGGCTATGTGTATTGGGTTGTCTGAATAAATAATTATACAGCACGCAGAAACTTCGTTTCTGACTTAGCTTGCCTCTATTTAAAATGATACTTAATCATTTTAAATAGAGTTCTTCCCGCTAAACGCAAAGATTGAAATTTATCGAAATGCAGTCTTTTATAATTTTATATACAAACTTCCTACTATATTTTTGGTAAGATACTAAAAGTAAGAGAGTTAAAAATCGGAGAAATGAGTAGCTATGGGACAAACGATTGCTGAAAAAATAATTTCAAAACACGCTGGACGTGACGTAAAAGCAGGTGAACTTTGTATTGCCAAAGTTGATGTTGCTGCCGTACAAGACGGTACCGGGCCGTTAACTGTTCAGGAGTTTAAGAAGCTTGGCAAAAAAGAACTTGCTAACCCTGAAAGAAGCATTCTATTCATTGACCACGGTTCGCCGAGTCCACGCAAAGAGCTTTCCAACACTCACATGGTTCTTCGTGAATTCGCAAAAGAAACAGGTGCCGTAATGTCCGACACAGGCGTAGGTGTATGCCATCAAAGGCTTATTGAAGCATACGTTAACCCCGGTGAGATACTCGTCGGAGCAGACTCTCACACCTGCACATCCGGCGCTCTCGGCGCTTTCGCTACAGGGATGGGCTCTACTGATATAGCAGTAGCGATGGCGTTCGGTAAAACCTGGTTAAAAGTTCCTGCCACATACAAAGTCATCGTCAACGGAGAGCTTCAAAAAGGAGTCTACGCAAAAGACTTAATTCTCCACCTGATAGGACAAATAGGCGCAGACGGTGCTACATACAAAGCGCTCGAATTTACCGGCTCTACAATCGACAATATGACAATGGCAGACAGGTTCACGCTTGCCAATATGGCCGTTGAAGCCGGTGCGAAAGCAGGGCTTTTCAACACAGATGAGAAGACAAAACAGTATTTAAAAGAGCATGGCAGAGAAGATAAGTTCGCTGAAATTTCACCCGACAAAGATGCCGAATACGAAAGAATTATAGAAATCGACGCTTCAAAAATCGAGCCTACAGTTTCTTGTCCTCATACGGTAGACAACACAAAGCTCGCCAAAGAACTCAGCAGCATAAAATTAAACCAGGTTTTCATAGGCACCTGTACAAACGGCAGAATTGAAGATTTCAGAATCGCTGCTGAAATTTTAAAAGGCAAAAAAGTTAACCCTGACGTTCGTTTGTTAGTTGTTCCAGCCTCGCAAGAAGTCTATCTTCAAGCCATTGAAGAAGGTTTATTAACAACCCTTGTTGAGTCAGGTGCACAGATTCTCGGGCCCGGATGCGGTCCGTGTGTCGGAGTTCATGCTGGAATCCTCGGTGATGATGAGGTATGTTTAGCTACACAAAACAGAAATTTCCAAGGCAGGATGGGTAACACAAAAGGATTTATTTATTTATCTTCCCCAGCTACAGCTGCAGTTTCTGCGATAAAAGGGTATATTTCTGATCCAAGATAGATAGATTTATTGCGACTCACTATTTACTTATCACTATTGCTCTATAGCTCAGTGCTATGTCGTGAGGCCATTTTGCGGCGCACTTGTTCAAGTATCCTGGTATGTACGACTCATACTTCGTCTACATCCCAAGCCCAACCCGGTTGCTACGGCTCGTTCCTCGCCCGCTTCGCGAGCAAGCGAAAAGAAGGCAAAAAAAGCCCCTTCAGATGAAGGGGTAAGCACTAAGTACAAGCAATCAGAAGAGTTGAGGATTTACATTGTAAATGATACTGGATATGGGATAGTGTTTCATTGCACTAAATGACCATGTTTTTATGTAGTACTTTAAGGTAATGGGATGTTTAAAAATTTATATTGGTGGGCAAATAGCCCAACCTGCGGCTCATTCCTCGCCCGCTACGTGAACAAGTGAAAAGAAGGCAAGGCTCCTGTGGTGCTCGGCACAGCCTCCGCTCCCACGTCGCTATCGAACGGTTACGGTCCTTTCGGCGGGCAAAGCCCGACCTGCAGACCTCCACACACGGCTTACGCACTCAAAAAAAGACCGCTTTCCTTTTCAGGTGCGGTTCTGATCTTACTACATAGGGTTTAAATACACTTACTGTCTACGTTCGTTTGTACGAAATTTAGATGTTTGTGAACTGGAATTATTTTTGATTAAAAATTTCTTTTTAATCGAGATAAGATTCACTATATTTATAGTACACAAATTCAAAAAAGCCGTCAACCCTCATGTGGATTGGGGTTCAGAATGTAAAGTTTTTTAAAAAATGCACATTTTTTTTAAAAATTAAACGAATTTTTTTATTTTTTATAATTTTTTTAATAAAATACCACTTTTTTAAAAAAACAATTCGATGTTTTTTTTTATTTTTTAGTTTTTTTTGAACTTTTTATCACGATTAAAATCGTTACACTTTTTCTCTATTTCAAAAATTTTTTATTTGAATTTACATCATCTATATGATTTTTGGGTCTGATTCTGTTTTTTTTGACTTTCTTGCCGACGTCATTAATAAATAATAAGAAAAGTGCGCAAATATAATAGAGGTTGTTTATGAAAATAAAAGGCGGGATTAACTTATTTGAAAATGGTTTAACGACAAACGTTCGTGCCATGCACCTGCAGACAGAAATTTTGAGCATCATAAGCTCCAACTTTGTCGGTTATGATAAAGTTGGCTATCAGAGAAAAGATCCCGTTGTTTCTTCTTTTTCTGAATATATAGGCGTGCATGGACTGTCTACCGCCACTGATGATCAAGTTGGACGGATTGCACCGACGAGCCGTCCTTTGGATTTAGCTATTGCTAACAAAGGTTATTTTCAATATTCAGATAAAGACGGCATAAAACTAACCAGAGACGGGCGTTTTAAAATAGACAAAGAAGGATATCTTTTGACACTTGAAGATGCACAGGTTCTCTCCAGCGGCGGCACACCCGTCAGACTCCCTCATCTTCCCGAAAAGATGGAAGACATAAAAATAAATACTAACGGTGATATCGGTATTCACAATAAAACTACCGGGCATTTGGACTATGTAGCTACACTTTCAGTTGTTACGGACAGAGGGGTCGCTGTTCTTGAGCCGGATGTAAAACAAGGTTATTTAGAGCACGGTAATGTATTTATGAACACAGAAATAATGGAGATTATCCCTGTGAGAAGAAATTTTGAGGCGAACAGGGTTATGTTCGTTCTACAAAATAACAATTTGGCAAAAGCTATAAGTGAGATGTCCAAGTAAGTGAACACTCTGGCCTAAGCAAGGAAAGGTAACTTAATTTATGTATACTTTACAAGGTTTAATAAGACGCGGAATAAACAATACAACTGTTCAATGGGAACGCTTGGGCTATGTTTCAAACAGCATGAGTAATCTTAATACCAATGCTTACAAATCTGTCCGCTTTGAGCAAACTTTGGATGAAAACGGCTATCTCGACGGCGTTGTAAGACAAGACCATAAAACAGGTTCTACTATGATAACAAAGCGCCCTTTGGACGTTGCTTTAACAGGTCCCGGGTATATCCCCGTTACGTCACAAAACGGTGATGTTAAATATACTCGTGACGGTTCATTCACTGTAAATAACGAAGGTTATCTTGTTACCAACGACGGCTATCTTGTAGGTGACGGGATAAAAATTCCTGCAAATTATGACCGAGTAAGAATAAGAGAAAACGGAAATGTAGTCGTTCTAGGCGAATCAAAAGATACAGAAGATGTTATCGGAAGGATTCCTCTGGTTCAATTCCCCAATGCAGAAGGACTGAAATCAACTGACTATAATAAATTTATTGCAACAGAGGCATCAGGTCAGCCGATGCTTGTTAAAGACCACAAATTCATATCACAAGGCAATCTTGAACGCTCAAACACCGACTACATCGGCGGGGTCAACGAGATTTTAAGATTGAACACATCGTTCATTGCCGGTACACGTTTGATAAAAATTATCGATGAAATGTATCAAAAAGCAATCAACGTAAATCAGTAATAGATTAAAAAGCAAACAATAGAGGTTAAAAATGTACACTCCAAAAGATCCGATAGTAAAAGCAAATTTGATGATGGATTTAGTTGCACAAAGACAGCGTGCGCTAGGTACAAACCTTGCAAACGTAGACACACCCGGGTATTTGAGAAAAGACATTAGTTTTGACCAATATTTGGGAACTATGAACAATCCGCTTGAAACAGAACTTTCCACCAAACTCGGGCCATCAGGCATCATTGATGAGCAGCAAGCCGAAATTGATCCGGTTTATGAACTTGAAGAAATGCAGAAAATGTCCATTCTTTATTCTGCAGCGACAAGAAGAATGTCGAACATAATCACTATGATGAAAACAGTAGCAAACGTTGGTAAATAATATCACGGAGGTATTATAAAATGAGTATTCTCGAAACAATGAGCATAGGACAAAGAAGTGTTACAGTACACGGTAACAGGATTAAAGTTCATGCGAAAAATATCGCAAACTTAGACACACCTAATTATGTAAGAAAAATCCCTGTGCTTCATTCGACAGACGATATCTCTTTTCACGGTATCTTGAACTCCATGAAAGAAGATGTCTTTGGAATGGGAACTCTTCCGTTCCTGCAAGGCGGTGTAGCGTTCACAGGTATAGTTGAAGATCCGACATTAGGTGAAAGACTGTACAAACCAGGTCACCCGGATGCCGATGAAAACGGATATATCAGAAGCTCAAACGTTAACCCGATGGTAGACATCGCAGACGCAAACATTGCACAAAGAGCATACGAAGCAAACCTTGCAGTTATTACAATTGCAAAAACCATGGCGGCAAGAGCCGTAGATATCGGAAGATCATAGATAACAGGAATATAAAAAATGTTTTCTCCTAAAATTCAAGCATTAATAAGCGACGGCGGAAAAGATGTAGCAGCGCAAAGGCTGCAGCAGCTTGAAGTTCATGTTGATAAATTAAACAGACAGCTAAACCCAGAGGCTTATCAGGCGGCAAAAGGCGTTTCGTTTGCTGAGATGCTAAAAGAAAGCAGAGGGGGAACTTCTCCTTTCAGAGTAGAAAACAAAACTCCAATTCAAGCAGTGGGCGCACCAGCTGATATAGACAAAAATATACCTCTTAATTCTGTTGAAATGACAAACCCGGTTGCTCAAATATCAATGGATAAAAAAGCATCAAAAGTTCAGATTCTCGATATGGT
>JAVBRY010000204.1:0-5512 GCA_031547505.1 Candidatus Gastranaerophilaceae bacterium
GCCATAACAAGGGTTTCCTTATTAGCAAGCGCAATGTCTATCCCGTTTTCAATCGCCGTCAATGTCGGTCTCAAACCGATTTTTCCGGATACCGCAACGAGAATCATATCGTTATTTTTATCCGAACAAATTTCATTAAGCCCTTCATCGCCAAAAACTACATTCAGGTTATTAAACTCCCGTTTTAAGATGCGAGCATTTCGTTCAGACTTTGTACAAACGGTTTTCGGGCTAACTTCTTTTATCTGTTTTAACACCAAATCAAGATTTTCACCCGCACTCAAAGCGAGAACTTCAAAGCACCCGGGCATTTTCGAAATAACTTCGATTGCCTGTGTGCCGATAGAGCCCGTCGAGCCCAAGATTGAGATTTTTTTCTTTATACCGTTCATGCCGGAATTAATTATAGCATTAATATAAATGTAGTTTTAAAAAATGCGTTCACAATGTAGGTTGGGTGCAACCCAACAAAATTAATCATAATTTAAGTCTTTGATATCTTCAAAGTTTGTGTTATTTCCATAATAACCAAGCTTATGGTATTTGCCAAAGGTTGAATATTCCCATTGCTGTAAATCTTGAATATATCCGTGCTTTACAGGATTATAGTGGATATAATCAAAATGTTTTTCAAAATCGGACGTATCTCTTATTGTATGCTCCCAATATCTTCTTTGCCATATGTCTTTTTCATTTTTAGCAATTTTACTATTAGATACTTCATATCCATCAATTGCTGAAATATCAACATATTTCGAAAAATAAGCTTTGAACTTTTTAACAATAAAAGGATAGTCTTTAATATTGTCAGGTTTTATAAGCATATGTAAATGATCAGGTAAAATGCATATCGCAATTACTTGAAAGCCGTTTTGCTTCTTTGTTTCTAACAGAGCATTTTTAACAAGTTCAATGTTTTTAATTAATATCGGTCGCCTCTTGCTTGTAATAACTGTTATGAACACAATGCTATTTTCAATAAATAGTCTTTTATAATTCATTTTTTTAGTATACTGAAAAATAAATATTGGTGTTGGGTTTCACCCAACCTACTTGACAATATAAAAATGTGTCCGTAGCTCAGTTGGCCTGTTTTATCTTTTGCGAAGCAAAAGTGAAACGTATTTAAAATTTCACTCTAGACAACTGAGCGGATGTGAAGTCTAATAATGATATCAATGATGTGCTCGTAGCTCAGTTGGATAGAGTGTCAGTCTCCGAAGCTGAAGGTCGGGGGTTCGACTCCCCCCGAGCACGTATTTAATAATTTAGGTAAGTCGAACCCCCTCGAGCCAATCTGACAAGTCCCGAGCTAAGGCTCAGGACTTCCCTCCCGGACACGGTTTTTACATTTCGCACTTAAAATCACTCGCATAAAAAGAATTTCCATTTCCGAAAATCAGAAATAGCGCAACAACTCTTCGTAACAACTTTGCAAATATGCGATAGTGCTATATAATTATACTATCGAGGTATAATATGAGTGATGAAAATTGTATTTTTTGTAAAATCGCAAACGGTGAAATACCTGCCGTTTCGGTTTATGAAAACGAAAATGTTTTTGCATTCAATGATATAAATCCGCAAGCACCGGTGCATATTTTAGTTGTACCCAAAAAACATTATGCCTCTTTGAATGAGCTTGATGACGTGTCACTAATGGGTGAACTTTTAAATGCTGTTAAGGAAATAACAAAAAAATTAGGTCTTACGGAGTATAGGACAGTGTTAAACACAGGCAAACAAGCCGGTCAGGAAGTGTTTCACATTCATTTTCATATCCTGGCCGGAAGGAACTTGAACTGGCCTCCGGGTTAAGCAAGAGCGGAGATAATGTTAGATCATTTAGCACTACTATTATTAATACTAGGCTTCGTGCTTTTACTTCTTCTCTTTTTTGCACACTTACACCAAAGCGGTAAGCAAAAAGGCCGCTCAAAGTACAATAAAGCAATGGCAGAGGAAGCATATCAGCAGATGCAGCATCTTGTTTTGCAAAAAGAGCATGCTCTGGCGCAAAACTTTGCCATAAAATATCTTGAAGATGACCCCAATTATACCGATATGAGAACTCTTTTAATAACTTCTCTTATCGCCACGAAAAATGAATACGATGCGATAACTCATTTACGTCATATTGTCAGTACCAACCCTGACGATGTTAAAATGACATTGAAGCTGGCAGTATTGTATCAGAATACAAGACAGAACAGAAAAGCGATACACTTTTATTCTAAAGTGCTTGAACGTGACAAAAACAATATGCTCGCAATGCGAAATATTGCATCACTATATGTCGCAGAACAACAACGAGACGACGCAATTCACATGTATAAACAACTGGCAGACTCTTTAGATCGAAACATAGATAAGGTAGAATGTTATGTAGCAATAGCAGAGCAATATTCGGAGAAGGGCGACAACAATCAGGCGCTTAATTATTACAAAGAAGTCTACAAGCTACAGCCTAACCATTCAGAAGTCTTAAAAGAAATGAGGGATATTTATACCAAAATGAATGACATCGAACATATGGTGCTTTTATCTAAAAAAATTGTTGATGCCCAGCCCAACAACTATGAAAATTATAAATTCCTGATAGATACTTTATACAAGCTGCGCCGTTATGAAGAAGCGTTGAATTATGTTGAAATAGCTCTGGAGCTCAACAGCGCAAACAGCAAAGAGCTCATGAGCATGATTGCTAAAATTTATACTCAAATCGGCAGAGCAGACGAAGCCATAAACATCCTGATAAGTGAGCAATTTGATATGAAAGACATTGATTTAGTTGAGACTCTTGCCATGGCGTATTGCATGGACAAAGACTACGATAACGGCATAAGAGTCTGCAAAGAGGCTATTGAAGAAGCAGAACCCGAAGGAATTTTGCATTTGAAGCTGGTTATTAGCAACATTCTTGCCGAATCTTCAATGGCATTACTTCAAGGCGAGGACTACCAGCTGGCATTTGAAAAACTGACAGAAGCATTGAAATATAACCCTGACAACCCTGAGATATATTTCAAATTGTGCCAGGCAAACCGCAAAATTAAAAACCATGCCGAAGCAGTAAAACAGTGCAAAAGAGCGATTGAACTTTCACCGCAAAAAGCTAAATATTATATTGTGCTCGGAGATATCTACAATGACCTTCAGAACTTTATCGAAGCCAGAAAACAATATGAAGCAGCTGTAGGCATAAATCCAAAAAACACAAAAGCACACACAAAACTTGGTATTATGCAGGCAAGAAACGGTGAATACGAACAAGCAGAAAAATCTCTTATGAATGCAATAAGCATAGACAATGTAAACCCTGATATACGTTACAACTTGGCTTTGGTCTATGAACTTTCTGGCGAAATAGACAAAGCAAGAAATGAATACAAGAAAGTACTGGAATTAAACCCTAATCACCAAGAGACAATTAACAATCTTCAGGTTCTAGGGCGGTAAAATAATTTGTCACAAAAGTTGACCGGCTTCGCCGGAGACCCCGGATCAAGTCCGGGGCGACAAAAATTAGGCTTCAACTTTGCTTCAGCCAATTTTTAGTCGTCTAATACTCGCCAGAGTCACCTTCGTCTTCATCTTCTAATGAAGATAAATCACGTGTGTATGTTGAATCAAAATCATCCGGCAGCATATCTATTTCAGGGAAGACAGTAGCTTCATCGAATCTGATTGCGTTCATATTTTCTGATGCCGCAAAATCAGAATCTTTCAAATCACTCTCATTAAATACGGCTCCTGCCATATCAGCATCAGTAAAATTACAGAAGCTCACTGTAGCATAACTGAAATCCGTGCCGTTCAATAAAGATTCACTAAAATCACACTCGACAAGATTCGCTCTGGCGAAATCCGCAGAAGTTAAATCAGTGTTTGTAAATTTACACTCTGTCATCTGACATTCGCTGAAATTTGCACTGGTCAAATCTGCATCTGAAAAATCAATCTCATTCAAAGTTTTTCCTGAAAAATCCAGTTCACTCAAATCAAGCTCGCTTGCTGATTTCTTATACTCTGCATATTCGTCTGTATTTTTTATTATTAAAGAAAATATCTCATCTTTTGTGTAGCCAGCCATCTATTTCTCCTCAATTAACCTATCTATTCTATTATTCTCATTTGCATTGCCAAAAGCACAGCCTGAGTTCTGTTAGAAACTTTCAATTTCTTAAAGATACTGTTAAGGTGTGTTTTTACCGTAACTTCTCTGACAAACAATTTTTCTGCTATCTGTTGATTACTTGCACCTTGAGATACAAGTTTCAAAACCTCTTTTTCTCTCGCTGTTAAAGGCTCAATCGCACCTTCTTGCGCAAACTGTAAATCCACAGAAGGGGTCTGCTGCTGTTCTTTCTGCCATACAGAACGTCTTAAAAGCGCTTCCATTCTCGCCAAAAGGTTTGGCAATATGAACGGTTTAACGATATAATCATCTGCACCGAACTTCAGACCGGTGATTTCTTTCTGTTCTTCGTTTACGGCAGTAATCATTATTATAGGGATTGAGCCGTATGTTTTGTTATTTCTTATCGCTCTAAGGGTTTCCCATCCGTCCATATTCGGCATCATCACATCAAGCAGTATCAAATCATACTTGACAGCTTCGCCGGACAATTTTTTCAGCCCCTGCAAGCCGTCTGTTGCAACATCCACGTCATAACCATATAACGGCAAGGAATCCGAAAGGTATTTCGGGTTGTCATCTACTATTAAAATTCGGGCCAAAGATTGCATAATTTATTTTCTCTCATACTTTAGTTGTACATTAATTCTAAAGTATATTTCCCTTTTTATCAATTGTTAAGATTCAAAATCATATATCTACATGAAAAAATCAACAATGACAACAAAATTTAAAACCTAATACCCGCTATTGAGCCATGGTCTTTCCCTGAACTTTGCACCAAGAGCTTCAATCATTCTCTGACAGGACTCTTTATTAACTTTATAGTCTTTATAACCAGTGACTACTGTAGCAGTGGTATCTATCCCGCTCTCAACACAATCTACAATGAAATCCTGCATCTCTGAGTATGCATTTCTCAGCTTTGGTTTTGAAATCTCTTCATACTGTACTTCAGAGTCAGAATTGTAGCTGACAGAAACCATGTCAATCAAACCCACCAACTCAGGTACGACATTTCTTTTGTGAATAAGATTCGCCTGCCCGTTGGTGTTTATTCTTATTTTGACACTCGGGTAATTTTCTTTAATGTATTTACTAAGTTCCAGAAGTTCATCGAGTTTTATTGTGGGTTCACCATAACCGCAAAAAACAATCTCTGGATAGTTCCAAGGCTTAAACTCATCAAGCTGTTTTTTAATTTCTGTAACATCAAGATGTTCATTGTCCAAACGCAAATCAGCGCCGACAACATCATCTTTTATATCCCTGATACAAAATACGCATTCGTTTGTGCACAAGTTTGTCAGGTTAATATAAATTTTCCCGTCTAATATGTAAACATAATTATTGCTCATGACCAAATTGTCGCAT
>JAVBRY010000024.1:0-3948 GCA_031547505.1 Candidatus Gastranaerophilaceae bacterium
CAAACATTACATGTATTTGAAAATCCTGGCACTGCAAAAATAGGCAAAGATGAATATTGGCTTTACAAAAATGCCTGTGTCCAGATTAAAGACGGCAAGGTTATAAGAGCACAAAAAGATCCTATGTTTAAGCAAGGTGTAATTAAACTTGACAATGGCTACGAGATTGCATTAGAACCTGTAAAAGGAATGAAAGCACCTGTGCTACCCAATGAAGCCCTTTTAGAAAGCACTAATGAAAAGTATAAATATCTAGATGAAACTGCAAATTTATACAAAGATATGTATGCAGAAAAACCAAATCGTATAAATATACTTGCTTCAAGCCTGATAAGAAACACCATAGAAGCCTATAATTGCAGTATCGAACCATTTATGCTGTTGGGTAACATAATAATGTCCCCCTTTATGGACATTATTTATGAAAAACTCAAAGCGTATCCTGTCAGCTATGGCTATGGTGAAGCTCGCAGCGGAAAGAGTAATGTCTTAGAACTGGGTGCAAAGATTTTTGGCTACGGTGTAGATTATCTAAGCGGAGGTAATGATACCAGCAATAATTTAATGCACAACATGGAATATTACAATAGGACGCCGATATTATTTTCCGAAATAGAAGCTAACATTAGAAAACGTTTTCAGGAAAATATCAAGGCAATATATGACCGTTCGCCCAGAAAAATTATGCAAGCGTGGGGACAAAAGCAAGATATAAAAGCCATTAATGGTACCATTCATTTTGCGACAAACGATATGCTGCCTAAAAATGAGCAGACTATGACGCGCTTGATTTTTACAGAGTTCAAACAAGGTAATTTCAATCACAAAAAGGCCATACCATTTAATGCAATAAGAGATGATTTGATTGGTCTAATTTTGCCTGAAATTCTATTTTATCTGAATTCCTCTGAGTATATTGATTCTGCTTTAAAGAAAAATATTCTTGAAATGGAATTGCAAGAAATGGAATCATCTGGTCTAGGAATTGATACTCGAAGTAAAAATAATCTGGCCGTTGCAAAAGTGGGAATGGACCTATTGTTTCAGGTTGCAGGGTTAGATTTAAATAAAGCAAATGATGAAATCAAACAGTTACAAGCAAATTACAAGGTCTATCTTGTACAATATGCTGGTTTGATAGAAACCAAAGACCATTTCATAACATTTATGGAAATTCTTACAGAATTATTTAGGCAGGAAAAACCTGTTGTGGGGCAAGATTATAAATTAATTGGTAATGGTCTTGCAGTTTACATAAAACCTTTAATGCTTGCATTTCGAGACTTGCTAAAAAGAACTGGTGAGCCTTTTGAATATACTCCAACCGAAAAGGAAATAAAGCACGCTGCAGAAAAACATGGCTGTAAAATCAACCATAATGTCGATTTCTCGGGCAAAACCAGACGTGCATTAGTTATTCCTAAAGATGTTGAAGGCGTGGATTACATAATATCCATAATAGTAACCACCCCTCAGGAACAACAAAAACGTGCCGGCGAAGTGATATAGGGAGGGGATGATTATGAATAACTTATTAAACATCCCAGAAACAGCTAGATATCTGCGAGTTTCGATAAGCACTCTTTATCGGTGGGTGCATCAAAAAAAAATACAGCACGTCAAAATCGGATCCAGAGTTCTATTCACAGAAGATTATATCTTAGAATTCCTTGATCAAAATACAATCATAGCATATAAAACTGGGTAATATGGGCCACGGCACCGCAAGAGCACTGTAGCACCGTTGGTACGGTGCTCGGCGCCCCTGCCCTCCTCTTTTAGAAAAACTCATCTAAGTAAAAGTTAGCAAACCCGCTCCCATAAGGGCGATAACACGTTAAAATCAATTCAGAGGTAAGATATTATGTCAAACGTATTTAAAAGAAATTGGAATAAGAAAGGCAACAAGGGTTCTTGCTGGGCGTTTAATTATAAAGACGCCTTTGGCAAACGTAAGATTAAGAGCGGCTTCAAGACAAAAGTTGAAGCTGAAAGAGAGCTCTCTAAGACTCTTCAAGAGATTGAAAATGGCTTTTCTACAACTATAAACAAGAACCTTCTGTTCAAAGAAATTTCTGAAATATTTATCAAGAACTATGCGCAGGTCTATCTCAAACCCTCGACCTGTGACGGTTACAAGAATTATTTGAGGACGCATATACATCCGTATATGGGTGATATGAAGGTCTTGAGCATAAGTCCTAACACTCTTAATGATTTTATTAGAATTAAAAAAGATACCACAAAACTTTCAAATCAAAGTATCAACAAGGTTATTGCTCTGGTCAAAACTATTTTTACATATTCTGTTGACCTTGAGTTGATTAACAGAAATCCGGCAAAGACAATCAGGAAGCTTGAAGAATACAAAAAGCCTTCAAAACCCTTGACAAGAGACGAGGTTGCAGCTGTTCTTAAAGTGGCACGGAAACATTATCCTGATTTTTATCCGTTGCTTTTTACTGCAATATCGACCGGCATGAGACGGGGTGAATTGCTAGCGTTGACTTGGGATAGGATAAATTTTGTCGAAGGTTATTTGATTGTTGACAGGAATGTTTATAATAATCAGTTCTGCAAGCCCAAAACAAAGACTTCTATTCGCAGGATTGATTTGCCTTTGGAGCTTATCAAAACGCTCAAAGAGTGGCGTTTAAGGTGCCCCAACGGTGAACTTGGTCTTGTGTTTCCAAATGAAGAAGGCAATTTTCAAGACCCTAAGAATATGAAAAATCGAAAATATAAACAAGTTCTAAGGCGTGCAGGCATTGACCACAGAACATTCCACGACCTAAGACACACATATGCGACCTTGCTTGTTTCAAGTGATACCAATATTCAATATGTTCAAGCACAACTGGGTCACGCCAAAATCTCAATGACAATGGATACATACGCAAAGATGACACAAGAAACAAGACAGCGAGGTGTAGACTCACTAAACGATGTCTTTGGTTCTTCGGATATTAAGGAGGAAGTCAAGAGGTTTGGGACTTAGGGATTTAATATATTCCCCTCAAATTTACCTTCACCCTTTTCATATAAGTAATAAATATTGTGATTGTTTTTCAAATATTCTAAAAAATCTTTATTTTCTTTGTCAGGTTTCTTTTGGAAAATTATAATTTTATAGTCAAAGGATTTATCGTAAGAATAGCCTAGTATTTGACCAATAGCAGCTCTTATTGCATATTTAATTTCTTTTTGATTTTCTGAAGGTTTTAATTCGCAAATATATTGTTCTTGATTAAAAGTAAATTGAAAATCAATGTATGTTTCATCTTTTTTAATATTTTTTGTATTGAAGCTTTTTAAAAATTTTTCAAAAGAATTCTCTAGGGGTTTGTGCTTATTCTTGTATATTGCATTGTAGGCTTTAACTTGATATTCAATATAATCTAAATCAGAAGTTGCATTAGTTCTTTTATTTTTGCTCCATTCCTTACTGTTTTTGACATTTTCTTTTTCTTCAACAGGATTAAAATTACTTGCACTAACATATTCCTCCCAAATTTCATAAGATAAACATAACGCTTCTTTAATATTCGGAATAGTTTCAATTTTCTTTAAAGCCTCATACATATCAGGCATATTCATATTTTTAGTAGCTATACCTCTGTTCCCTAGATAAATTTTCAAAGCATTATATGTAAAAACAGGAACAATTGATATATTATCTTGGTTTTGGTAGTGAAAAGCTATTTTCCATTTATAAACTTCACCTAAATCAACTCTGTCGATGGCATGTAAATCATTATTTTGTGCATAGTATATGACTTCATTTATACGAGAGATTACTTCATTAAAGGCTTCCTCTTTAGTGTTCCCATATTTAGAATACCAAGCATAATCATCCGTATAGGCTCTACCCCTGTCATTGTTATGTTCTGTTTTATCCTCACGTTGATAAATGCCAAATTTAAAAGAACTCCCACCCTTAATACTTCC
>JAVBRY010000228.1:0-5510 GCA_031547505.1 Candidatus Gastranaerophilaceae bacterium
AGGGTAAGAAGATTGCTGTTGTGAATCTGTTGGGCAGAACGTATATGAGCCCTATCGATTCGCCGTGGGAGTTTATCGAAAAAGAGATTGAGAAAATTAAACAGGAAGCCCAGATTGTGATAGTTGATTTTCACGCTGAAGCTACCGCTGAAAAGATTTGTTTTGCTAAATTCTGCGCAGAAAGAGGTGTAAGTGCTGTTATAGGTACACACACACACATTCAGACTGCAGATGAGAGAATCATTAAATCTTACATATCGTCAACTGACTCCGATAAATTGGCTAGTACCAAGTCCGAGGGGTCACCCGCAACAATTGATACTGACAATATAAAATATTCAACCGCATATATAACGGATGCAGGCTTTTGCGGAGCGTATGACTCCGTCATCGGGATGGCTTATGAAGCTTCAGCTAAGAGGCTCATTACAAACATTCCCGAAAGATTTGATGTAGCCGAAGGTACCGTTCTTGAGTTGAATGCGGTTAGTTTGCTTTTTGATGCCGATTTGGGGCATGCTAAAAGTATAGAGAGAATTAAGTTTATAAAAGATTTTAGTGAGGGAACAACATGAAGAGAGGATAAGAAAGGTGAAAAGCGATCTACACATTCACACGATGTATTCCGACGGTGTATTTACGCCGGAAAAGATTGTGGATACTGCGGTAGGTGTCGGGCTTGAAGCAATAGCTTTAACAGATCACGACAATGTACTTGCGTATCCGATAGCTGTGGCTCATGCGAACAAAATCGCCAAAGAGTCAGGTTCAACACCGCTGGAGATAATTCCGGGTGTTGAGATAAATACAATCTATAAAAATATCGAAATCCACATCCTTGGATATTTTATGGATGAAACGAATTCGGACTTTGCTGCTATGCTTAAACAACAGCAAGCTGCCCGAATATCTCAAACAAACGAAATTATTACTCTTTTGAACAAAAAAGAGGGAATCAACGTGCCTTTTGAAAAAATTAAAGCGCTAGTTGCAGAAAACGGAAGCATCGGCCGTCCGCATATTGCCAAAGCAATAACAATGGCAGGCGGAACATCAAGTGTAACCGATGCATACAACAAATACATAAACGACAATTCGCCCGTTTATGTACAAAGAAAAACCGTAACACCGCATGACGCAATAGAAATCATTTATGACGCCGGCGGTATTCCTGTGTTTGCACACCCGTTCGACGTTGAAGATGCAGAAAATCTTATTAAAGAATTTATGCAATACGGCTTGAGAGGGGTTGAGGCATACCACAGAAAGCATTCTCCGGCTATGGTGGAATACTATTCTACTATTGCTGAGAAGAACGGGCTGATTATCACGGGCGGATCGGATTTCCATGCGCCGAACCCGAACAACGGACAGATTATTATGGGTAAAAACTTTGTGCCTGAATGGATATATGATTCTCTTATGAAAGAGAAAAAACAGTTGGATATGGCACGGTAATATAATACTGTGCCATAATAAACAAATAGCGGAGCTTAGTTAATATGTATAGAGCAAAATTTGCAAAGAGAGCTTTTAACATAGTTGAAATATCAATAGTGGTGTGCCTTTTAATCACAACCATTGCTCTTTGTCTGCCTGCAATTTTTAACAACACCAAAGGCGCAAAGATAATCTCAGGTTGGAAATCGGCCTACAACGATGCGAAATCAAATTTTGAAATCTTTAATATGAACGAACAAGCAGCTATCGAATACCTGTGCACTAATGACAACAGTCATCTTGAGAATTCTATATTTGAAATTGTCGCTCCATATTTGAATGCGGACTTGACTGATGGCAAAGATAATCTGAAAGACTATAGTTTCAAATTTTTTAACGGCGCTCAAATACCTGCTAAGTCAAAGTATTCCGTAAGAAAATTTGCGTATCAGGAAAACGGAAACATTGTAGGTTTAAAATGGATAAGCTGTAAATGTACTGATACAGAGCCTTGTGCAACGATAGTTTTTGATGTTAACGGAAAAGCTCCGCCAAACAGGCTGGGAAAAGATGTCTTTGGGCTTTTTATATATAAAAACAGCATAGAAGCGTTTGGATACGAGTTGTCTAATGATGAGCTTGAAAACGAATGTAGCGAAAAAAGCGGCACCGGAGCAAATTGTTCCGAATATTACCTTAGAGGGGGAAAGTTCTAAGGGTGTACAACCTCTCTCCCCAAGGGACGAGGGAATAGTAAAATAAAAAAGGAGAGAGAAATGTTGGATACGATTTTAATGCACCTCGTGACATTCATTGAGGGTGTTATAAACAAAACAGGGCCATCGGGAATCGCCCTATTAATGGCGATTGAATCCTGTAATATACCGCTTCCGAGCGAAGTGATTATGACATTTGCTGGATATCTTGTAAGTAAAGGTTCCATGAACTTTCACGTTGCATCGTTTGCAGGTGCAATCGGATGTGTTTTAGGTTCAATTCCATCCTATTATATCGGTTATTTTGGCGGAAGACCGTTTATTGAAAAACACGGAAAATGGTTCTTCACAAGCAAAAAAGAACTCGAAACCGCAGATAAATGGGTCGAAAAATATGGCGACTGGGCATTTTTCATTTGCAGGATGCTTCCCGTTATCAGAACATTTATCTCGCTTCCGGCAGGGATTTTGAAAGCCAAAAAGCGTGTATTTTTTACGCTGACTTTTGTCGGTTCTTTAATCTGGTGTTATTTCTTAACCTACATCGGTTTGAAGATGGGCGAAAACATGGCAGCATTCAAACACCTCTGGCACAAATTCGATGTTGTCATTGTGGTCGTTTTCGGCGTGCTGGGCGTTTGGTACATCTGGCATCACATTAAGAATTTTAAGGAAGATTAACTACATTATAGCTTTTTTGTTTTTGTAATTAAACGGAACAATTTTGGACAGGTCTTGAGCTATTTTGCGTTCTTGTTCAAGTATTTCGAGTTCATTTTGCATCCTTAAAAAATACCCTTTTGTCAGACCAAAATACTTTGTGAGCCTCAAATCTGTATCAGCGGTTATGTTTCTCAAACCCCTGACAATAGCGTTTATTCTGTTAGACGGTACATTAATCGCTGTCGCAAGAGCATTTTGTGATAAGCCCAGAGGTTCCATAAATTCCTCATTCAAAACTTCGCCGATATGTGGAATATTAATATATTTGGTCATATTTTGCTCCATTAATTATATTTATAGTATACTATACGTACAACGTATAAGCAACTGTAATAAAACAAAAAGTAATAAAATTTAATGATAGTCTACTATTTCAACATCATAGGCGTCATTGTCAATCCACCTGAAACAGATTCTATATTGTTGATTTACCCTTATTGAATATTGACCTTTTCTATCACCTTTCAATAATTCCAAATAATTTGCAGGTGGTGATGCTAAATCAATAATTTCTTCCGCTATATTGATATTTCTCAATTTAATAAATGCCCGTCTTTGAATTTCCGTTGGGAGTTTTTTAGATAGGCGGGCATTAAATATTTTTTCAGTTTCTTTGCACTTAAATGACTTAATCATGCATTTTATTATAGCACAATAAGCTGTTATGAGTCTATATTATTAACCTTTTTTAAACACCATTGTCTGCGCATATTCAATACCGACGCCGAATGTGCCGGCATGGTCTTTGACAATTTTCAGGCAGTCATCGTATGTTTCTTTTCTTGCCCAATCGCGCTGGAATTCAAATAGCATTTGAAGTGAACTAACAGGAACTGCTCCCGCTTGAACCATTCTGGCTATTGCAGCTTCGTGGATTGTTTTTGAAAGCCCGCCGCAAGCATCTGTAACAACAAAAACATTATAACCTTCATTAATCATCGCTAATGTCGGCCAGCAGACACAAACCTCAGTCCAGAGCCCGCTTACGATGATATTTTTTTTGCCGGTTGCTTTGATTGCGTTTCGAAATTCTTCAGAATCCCAAGAGTTCATCCCGCTTCTTTGTATCGGTTTTATTTCAGGAAAAATATTTTGGATATTTTCGATACAATATCCGCTGAAGCCTTCTTCGACAGTGGTGATAATTGTCGGGACTTTAAAAAGCTTTGCTGCTTTAGCGAGAGCTATGGTGTTGTTTACGAGCAGTTCGCCTGACATACTCGCAACCCCGAACACCATCTGAGGCTGTATATCAATAAACGCTACAGCACAATTATCTTTTGTTATTAAACCCTTATCTGTTCCTTCTAAACACATACTGTTTCTCCTTTTTTACATTACTCTTTTGAGAGTAAAAAAATAGAACACATGTATCAATTCTCTGACATGATATTGGCTGGTATAATACCAAAATACCAATCATTTGTATAAAAAAACTTTTTGTAAGATAATTATTGGTGATGGGCGATTAAATCGTGATTTTTTTCCTAATATAAAAATATATAAAAAATTTAATAATACAGATGGTTATAAATAGAGAAAGGTAGAAAAATGCTAAAAGAACAATTAGACAAAATTATGCGTCCAAAGTCTATAGCGCTTATTGGTGCATCAACAAAACTTAAAACAATCGGCTCTGAAATGTTATTGAGATTGAAAGAATATGGTTTTAAAGGTGATCTTTATCCTATCAACCCTAAGGCTGATGTGATTGAGGGCATAAAAGCTTATCCTTCGGTTCTAGATGTACCGGGAGAGATTGATTTGGCAGTTATTGTTATTTCTAAGAACTGTGTAATGGATGTTATTGACCAATGTAATGAAAAAGGTATTAAAGGCGTTGTTATTATTTCTGCAGGTTTCAAAGAAACAGGTTCAGAAGGTGCAGCACTTGAGCAAGAACTTTTAGCAAAATTAAGAGGATACGGCATGAGAGCTGTAGGTCCTAACTGTTTAGGTATTTTGAATACTGAAGATGGTATCAAAATGGATGCTACGTTCGCTGAATCATTACCTATCAAAGGTGATATCGGTTTTGTATCTCAGTCAGGTGCGCTTGGCGGCGGTATCTTGAACATATTGAAAGACTTGAACTTAGGATTTGCACAGTTCGTTTCTGTAGGAAACCAGGCTGACATCAACGCTGAAACAATGATGGAATACTGGGAAAACGATCCTGACGTTAAACAAATCCTTCTTTATATGGAATCCATCACAAATCCTGCTAATTTCAGAAAATTAGCGACAAGAATAACAAAGAAAAAACCTGTATTGGCATTAAAAGCAGGCCGTTCTGCTGCAGGTGCTTCTGCAGCTTCTTCTCACACAGGCTCTTTAGCCGGTGCTGACAAAGCGGCTGACGCATTGTTGAAACAGTCAGGCGTAATCAGAGAATTTTCTTTGAAAGGTCTTTTTGACAACGCAAAAGCATTCTCAAACTGCCCTATCCCAAAAGGAAACAGAGTAGCAATCATCACTAATTCAGGCGGTCCCGGGATTATGGCTACTGATGCGGTTTGCGAATCAGGTATGCAGATGGCTCCTGTTAAGGAAGAAACAAAAAATTATTTGAGAAGTTTCCTCCCTGAAGCTGCGAGTGTTAAAAACCCGATTGATATGATTGCTTCCGCT
>JAVBRY010000011.1:0-22841 GCA_031547505.1 Candidatus Gastranaerophilaceae bacterium
AGAACGATAAACAAAGAAAAATGTTCATTGCTACATATTTTCTCCCTCTCACGTTGGTAGAGAATCGGAGCAAGGGGCTAAATATTAATAAAATTAAGCATTTAAAAGAATGCAAACTCATGTCTTGACATTTTATAGACGAATGTCTATAATAAAATTATGGCAAGTGAAAAACAAAAAGGCTTCTTTGAGAATTTAAAGAAACTATACGGCAAAGAACCGCTCCCTAGCTACGAAAAGATAGCAAAGGACTTCGGATTTAAGCACAAAAATTCTGTTTGGCAGTATTTCAATAAACTGAGAGAAGAAGATTTAATCCGGGAAAAAAGTGGCAGGTTCTTTATAAATCCCGACCACTTCGGAGCGGTATTATTCAGCTCCGCAGTCAGAGCCGGATTCGCTTCAGTAGGTGAAGAATACATAGAGAAAAGGGTTTCTCTGGATGAAAGCTTTGATTTGGACAGCCCTTCGACATTCATGTTCACCGTATCAGGCGACTCGATGGTCAATGCAGGTATTTTTGACGGTGATAAAGTCATTATCAAAAAAACCACAGCGGCAAGAGATGGTGAAATCGTTCTTGCTTTCATTGACGGCGGGTATACATTAAAAAGATTCCGCTCAAAGAACGGTAAGGTTTGGCTTCAACCCGAAAATCCGGATTACCCGGATATTATACCGGAAGAAGCACTGACAATTTTCGGTATCGCTACAGGGATAGCGCGTACGCTATAAAGATTTAAATATCCTTCCTAATATTAATGTCCCAAGACAAGGCGGGAAGGCAGATGGTTCGTTAACCTTCCCCGCCAATTATTTTTAAATCCCCAACACTAAGGAGCCCCAAGAAAGAATAGAATGAGGTAATTATGGCTGTAATAGCACTTATAGACTGCAACAATTTTTTCGTATCGTGTGAGCAACTGGCTGACCCAAATTTATTAAACAAGCCTGTATGCGTATTGAGCAACAATGACGGGTGCGTTGTGTCCCGTTCGAAAGAAGCAAAGGATTTAGGCGTAACTATGGGTATGCCGCATTTTATGGCAAAAAGACAGTTCAGGAATGTCTACTATCTATCGGGAAGAATCGGACTCTACCAGAATATTTCGGCACGTATTATGGCAAAACTACGCACCTACACTCCAAATGTCGAACAATATTCTATCGATGAAGCATTTTTGGATTTGACGGGTTTGAACAAACTGTACAAAATGCCTTATGACCAAATCATCAAAAAGATTCAAGACGAAATAAAAGACGAAATCGGAATCCCTGTTTCAATAGGACTTTCGTACTCAAAAATCCTCGCAAAACTCGCCTCTGAAAAAGGCAAGAAAGGAAATGGTTTATATATTATCGGGCACAATCAGATAGAAGATGAGCTTAAAAAAACAAGAATTCAGGAGATTTGGGGAATAGGCAAAAACACAACCGCTACCTGTCACAAATACGGTATTTATACCGCAAGTGATATTGTTAAACAAAACGAGTTCTGGCTAAAAAAGATTTGGGGGAAAAGAGGTCAGGAACTAAAGTCAGAACTCTTGGGCAGGTCTGTTTATGCTGTTGTGAATGAAGAAACCCTGCCAAAATCTATCCAACGAACGTCTTCGTTCCCTGAGTTTACGAACAGCAAAACTTATATAAAAAATTCGCTCAGATACCATTCTCACAAAGTATGTTCAAAAATGAGAAGGTTGGGATTGAAGTGTGAAACTGTACATGTGATGCTGCGCACAAAGGATTTCAGGGTGTTTACGGAAAAGGTTACATTGCCGCAGCTGGCAGACAGCGAATTTATTGTGAATAAATATATTGATACACTTTTTGAAAAAATCTACAATTCAGGCATCACGTACCGCTCTTCAGGTGTCTATGCAGAGAAGCTTACACCGAAAGAAACCGTTCAGATGAATCTTTTCAGCTCACAGGAAGACAAAAAAGCACAGATTTTGTCGAAAGTGTGGGACAGCATTGAACAAAAACACGGCAGACACGTGTTCAGTATCGGGGTTGTGAATTATTAATATTAAAGCCGGCTAAGATGATGCCGGCTTTAATACTTTATAAATTTATAAAAAGTTTCCGATTCTATGAACCCTTAAGAAATTCGTTCTTCCCGTAATCAACCTCGGAATTGAACCTATAACAACTACTCTGTCGTCTTTTTTGTAGTTTGTTTTTTCGGTTAAGAGCTTGTCGATTTTTTTCAACAAATCATCATCAAGCGTTTCATCCCAATTTTGGCAGTATGGATGAATATCCCAGCAGAGATTGAGTTTTCTGCATGTTTTATCCAAATCCGAAATCGCAATGATAGGCACCTGCGGTCTGAGTTTTGACAACAATCTCGGTGTATAGCCTGAATGTGTAAATGCCAAAATAGCCTTTGCGCCCAGGTCTTCAGCCATTGTGATTGCGGAGTGTGCAATAGCCTGAGGCGTAGGCTCATAGTCCTTGTTCATCTCTAAATCGAGGTTATAACAGCAAAAATCGCTCTGTTCAACTTCATGCGAAATCATTGCCATCATAGAAACCGCTTCAACAGGGTATTTTCCTGCTGCTGTTTCTCCTGAAAGCATCACAGCATCGGCACCATCAAGGATTGCATTCGCAACGTCACTGGCTTCAGCCCTTGTCGGGATAGGCTCTTCTATCATTGATTCGAGCATCTGCGTTGCAACAATACAAGGTTTTCTCTTGTCAAAACATGCGTCAATAACCTGTTTTTGAACAATAGGCACCTTCTCTGGTGAAAGTTCAATACCCAAATCACCCCTTGCAACCATCACCGCATCTGCCGCTTCAATAATTGCATCTATGTTTTGCACCGCTTCGGGTTTCTCAATCTTTGCAATAATAGGAATTTCCGAACCAAAGTGGCACAAGTATTTTTTCGCCAGCAAAATATCATCTTTATCTCTTACAAAAGACAACGCCAGATAGTCGGCATCGTTATCCACGGCAAATTTTATAAAGTCCACATCGCGCTCTGTTATAGCGGAAAGGCTGCTTGTGTTACCCGGGATATTCAAGCCTTTTCTGGGTTTTAAGAGCTCACCGTGCATGACTTTTACTTTGACCTTTTCGCCGTTAACCTCAAGGACTTCAAATTCAATTTTTCCGTCATCGAGATAAATTTTCTCGCCGGATTTCAAGTCTTTTGCAATACCTTTATAATCAACAGGTACAACATCTTTGTCCGTTTGGTCAAGTCCGTATTGTAAGACAAGCTCCATATCCTGCTTGAGTTCAATCGGTTCAATCAGATTTCCTACTCTGATTTTCGGACCCTGTAAATCAACCATAACAGCGGCATAAGCCTTGAGTCTTTTTGAAACGGCTTTAACTTTGTCGATTGTTTCTTTGTGTTCTTCAGCAGTATTGTGCGAAGTGTTTATCCTAAACACATTTGCGCCTGCAAGAAGCAGCTGCTCGATAATTTTTTCGTCACGGCTGACCGGACCAAGCGTAGCAACAATCTTAGTTTTGTTCTTATTAATGTTTATCATAATGTTCCTTTAGTGATGTTGGCGTGTGTGTTATTTTACTGGTGGTAAGTTTACCGGCTTACCTTATATGTCATCCTGAACTTGATTCAGGATCTGATGATTTTAGATTGTTTTCTTTTTCTCTGTACTTCAGAGTAAAAAACATAACGCTCAGCGGGTTCAGATTCCGGGTCAAGCCCGGAATGACAGATTGTGATTAGGTGGGGTTTTACCCCACCATACAATTTTTTATTTATTCAGCCTTACAAAAAGCTGATACAGCTTCCATTTCTTCAGCTGATGCATAAACCGCGTGACATCCGCAGTCTACGTGAACGATTTCACCTGTTACACCGGAAGAAAGATCAGAAACCAGGTACAAACCTGTTTTACCTACATCTTCAAGCGATACGTTTCTTTTCAAAGG
This sequence comes from Candidatus Gastranaerophilaceae bacterium, assembly GCA_031547505.1. GTDB lineage: Bacteria > Cyanobacteriota > Vampirovibrionia > Gastranaerophilales > Gastranaerophilaceae > JAVBRY01. The sequence goes on from JAVBRY010000011.1 coordinate 3,922, forward strand.
TGATTTAAGGATAGCTGCTTTAAGCATCTTATCGAATCCTGAAATACCTTTTGCTGCAAGAGTTTTAACAGCACCTGCTGACAAGCAGTTCACTCTTACACCAATTTTACCGAGGTTTTCAGCAAGGTATCTTGCTGAAGATTCAAGAGCTGCTTTCGCTACACCCATTACATTGTAGCTTGCAACAAATTTCTCACCGCCAAGGTATGTCAATGCGAGGATTGCTCCGCCTTCTGACATCAACGGCTGTGCGTGTCTTGCCATAGCAACCAGTGAATAAGCACTTACACCCATTGCCAGGTTCCAGCCTTCTTTTGAAGTGTTGATAAAATCGCCCTGCAAGTCTTCTTTGTTAGCGAACGCAACAGCGTGAATAACAAAGTCGCAAGTTCCATATTTTTGTTTGAATTCTTCAAAAACTTTTTTTAAGTGCTCTTCGTTAGTAACATCACACTCTGCAATCATTTTTGCATTCATTTCTTCTGCCAGCGGGCGAACACGTGATTCCATAGCCTCGTTAGCATATGTAAATGCAATCTCTCCGCCTGCTTTATATATTTGGTCAGCAATAGCGTATGCAATACCTCTGGTGTTCGATACGCCGAAAATAATCCCTTTTTTACCTTCCATCAATTTCATAAAAAATTTCTCCTATGTTTTCCGAGTCTAAATTCTCCATCTTGGGGCTGTGGAAAAATCAAAGATTTTTCTTACACCCCTATTGTCCGGCTTTCGACCTTGCCGCCGGCTGTCTCGCAGCCGTCAAGGTCTTAGCACTTCTTAGGGTCAGACTTGAAAAAGTTCAAAAATCATCATTTTTGACTTTTTCTACATCTTTCTTGAATATACCCTCAACATGACTCGATGTCCAGTTGCCCATCTTCAGCTTTATATAATCGCCGGAAATGTCTGCCTTTTCTTGACCATCCCCCAAATTTACTAATCCAAATTCATTAGGGCATGAAAAAATATCCTGCTTACGGATTATTTTTTGCATCGCTCAAAACACTGTCCTTTAAAGCTAAAAGACCCTTTTTAAATCCACTGGTCTAGACCCATGTATGTAGAGAAGATGTGCGATATTTCGACCTTTTAGTCGATGAGAACATACATTATTCGAGGGTAAGATACATAGTGTAAATAATGCAAAAAGTGTAAAACTCGTGCAAATGTTTAGCAAAAACTGCACAGACAAAAGAATTAATTATTAAAGAACTAGAAAGATATTTGGGGGGAGTAATGAGAAGAGGCCTGGAATTCAAGAAGAAAGCAAGAGTCATACTTGTAGACGACAATTACGAACATTTATCAGGAGTTAGGGAGCTAATCGAAGTTGAGAGTGATTTTGACGTTGTTGCGACAGCAACAAGCGCCAGCGTTGCTATCAGTTTGATTAAAAAGTATCGTCCCGAAATCGTCCTTATGGACATTAACATGCCGGAAAAAGACGGCTTGACAGCAATTGCGGAAATTGAAAAGTTAGATTTAGGGATCCGCACTATTGCGCTGACAGGGTATGACGATCCGGATCTTATTTTCAGAGCAATGAAAATAGGAGCCAAAGGGTACATTCTTAAAACTATGGCCTCTGCTCAACTCATTTATGCAATCGAAGAAGTAGCCGCAGGAAAAATTTACTTACCATCAACGTTGTCATCACGCTTCTTCGAATACTTCCAAAAGTCTTTCAGAGACGAAACCCAAACTATATCAGACGAAGAAAACCTGTTGAACTACCTCACGCAGCGTGAAGAAGAGGTTCTGGACTTATTGACACAGGGTGTTACGTACAAAGGTGTTGCACAAAAATTATTCATCAGTGAAACAACCGTAAAAACACACGTGAACAATATTTTCCAAAAGCTTCAGGTGAACGACAGAACACAGGCTGTTTTATACGCGCTCAACAACGGCTTCTTGAACAGAAGAAAGGTGAAAATCGCGATATAGCAGCAAGCAACAAATTAAATGGTGAAGTAACAGAATGGTGAAGAAACAATAACTCAAACGTAAGAAACATGACAACTTCAAATTACAAAAAAAACTTTTTAAAAGATTTAATCTACCTTGCTCACACTAAACCTGTGAGCAAGCAGACTATCAAGGGTCTATTCAGATTTGCCCTTGAACCTTTGCTTGAGATTCAAAACCAAAAAGCGGTTGTGCTTATCAGAATGTTTGATAAGAGCGAATCAGAAGGGGTTTTGAAAAGGCTAGAGTTCAATCAGGCTGAAGTCTATTCGTTCTGCGATAATCTGCATGGTGAAAATCTGGAAAAAGAAGTGATTTGGGGTGAAACAGAATTTTTAGTAATACTGTCACCGAGATATTCAGCGGTGCTTCTGTGGGATTATTCAACAGAAGAGGTCAAAGACACATCGTGTGTTTATTATCTTTTAAATTCAAGAGATGTAAACAATGTCATCAGAACCATTTCAGCGAACTCTTTGATTGATTTAATCAGATACACGGTAGAGTTCACACCTGAAAGACGTACAAATGAACTTTTGAACAAGTCTGTGCACAAGCTGATTAACTTCGCAAACAGCTATGTTGAAGAAGATGCTCTATCCAAAGCAGAAAACAATGTGCTCGAGTCAGGTGAAGAACTTTTGAAAAGATATGAATATATTTCAAACAAGGCAAAGATGATTTCTCACGAGATAAACAATCATCTTTCCGTCATTGACTTGTATTCGAGAATAATGGAAAAGCGCACGGAAGATATCAAAAACAAAGAGTCTAAAGATTCAATCAAAAACGGTATAGAGTGTGTCAAAAAATCAAAAGAATCTATAAAATATCTTTTGAATGAACTGAAAAGCATACAGGGTCCTGATTTGATGCCTGTTAAACTCAAAGATTCATTGACAACACTTGAGTGTCTGGTTACACCGGGTGTTGAAGAAAAAGATGCAGAGCTGAAAATCACCAACAAACTCGACTGTGAAATACTCGCTGATGAGAACAAATTTTTGAATGTGATGATCAATTTGGTTTATAACTCGCTTGAATCATTTAATGAAAAATCAAATGAAAAGGAAAAAGGCAGGGTCGACATCTCAACAGAGTGCGATGAAAATAACATGTTAAAAATCAGAATCAAAGACAACGGGTGCGGTATCCCAAAAGAAATGCAGGAAAAGATTTTTGATGAAGGTGTTACCTCAAAAATCACAGGCAGCGGGCTCGGATTGTACATTTCAAAAAACACACTGCTTGAGCAGTACGGTGATTTGGTACTTGTAGAATCAAACAGCAAGGGAACTACATTCGAAATACTGATACCGAAATTATAAAAAGGGCTTGACCGGCTTCGCAAGAATGATAGTGAAAACCGGAAGAGGAGGAAAAATGGAATTACTAAACAGCAGAACAATGGAAGTTACGAAACTGGCACTGGACGGTCTTTTAGAACGCCAAAAAGCTATAGCTTCAAACACTGCCAACGTTATGACAGATGAATATCAAAGAAAAGATGTTGCTTTTGAGGATCAGCTCAGAGACATTATCGAAAAAGATAACCTGAGAAAAGATATTAGAATGAAGCACAGTCTTACTTACAATCCGTCTTCCGCTAATGCAGCAGATAAGCTTACCCAAGAACATGCTCTGTTCGTGAAGCAGAGAAACTATCCTGAAGGGTTCAAACCCGAAATTTTACGTGACTACACGCATGTGGACTACGGCAACGGCAACAACGTCAATATTGAAGAAGAAATGATGGACATGGCAAAGACAGGTTCAATTTACCAGGTTTTATCCACACTGGAGGGCAGATCTCTCCAAGGACTTAGTAGTGTAATAAAGGGGAATTAATAGAAAATGAGTTTTAGCGCATTTGACATCAGTGCCTCAGGAATGCACGCACAGAAAGTACATATGGACACGATTGCAAGTACCATTGCCAACATTAACACTACAAGAAAACCCGACGGTTCTCCGGGTGTTTATATAAAAAAAGATGTTACCTTCAAAGCAATCTATCAAGACAAACTGGGTGACACATCACCTCCGTTTCCGTCAGGAGACCATGAAGCATACTGGAGCCAATCACAAGGAACAATGGCTTTAAGAGGCGGAATTACTTATGACGAAAAAATGTTGTCACAAGGAGTGCAGGTTGTAGAAATTACTCAATCAAACGACCCGTACAAAATGATATATGACCCTTCTCACCCTGAAGCTGATGAAGAAGGCTATGTAACACTTCCAAACATCAACATCGTAGACGAAATGGTAAACATGATTTCTTCATCACGTGCCTATGAAGCAAACGCTGCAACAGCAGAAACAACAAAAGGCATGATTGCTGCAGCATTGAAGATATAAGATTCTGACCGACTTCGTCGGAGATTCCCGCATCCACGGGAATTACAATGAAGTAGGTCAGGCAATTGCCTGACAACAAAGTAGGTTGGGTCCTGACCCAACACCAAGGAGAAAACATCTCATGATGAATATGCCAATTAACAATATGAACACAATATCAAGCTTTAACAAGGTTTTTGACCAGAATGTTAAACAGTTTGGCGATAATTTTCAAGAAAGCGATAAACAGTTTGAAAATATATTAAGCCAGCAGTCTATGAATATGGACAACCGTTCTCAAATGTTCAGCGGCGGGATTGAGCTCAATGTCGGGTTGGAAAATATGGGTATAACACCTATGGAACCAATCATGGAATCTCAAAAAACCGGAAAAAATATGACTGCTGTTGAAAGAACGGCGAGCGATTTTGGAAGAGCGCTGCACAATGGCTTGAACTCTGTTAACGATGCCCAAATAAGCTCAGAAAGAGCCACAGAGATAATGGCATCAGGCGGAGATATCAGCACTCACGAAGTTATGATTGCGTCTGAAAAAGCAGGATTGGCAATGCAAATGGCTATCCAAATGCGAAACAAAATTATTCAAGCATATAACGAAATTAAAGACGTAAGAATATAAACCACGCGAATCTCACAATCTTGACCGGCTTCGCCGGAGACCCCGTGTCAAGCACGGGGCGGCAAAAACTAAACCTCGACTATGTCTCGGCAAGTTTTTTAGCCGATTGACAAACACCACCCTAAAGCAATAGAATAAAATTATACAAAAACAATAAAACAAATAGCTTACAGATTAAAAAAGGAGTAAAGTCATTAGTAAAAATTATTCATCCGGTGGAAAAGATCAGGCGCCGATAAACCAAAATATCAGAGCCAAAGAAGTTAGATTAATAGGTGACGACGGTGAAAACCATGGAGTTATTGCCACCTCAACAGCCCTCACCATGGCAGAAGAAAAAGATTTGGACTTAGTTGTTATTTCTCCTAACCAAGAACCACCCGTAGCAAAGATTATGAACTACGGCAAATACAAGTATGAGCTTGAGAAAAAAGCTAAAGAAGCTAAGAAAAAGCAGCATACTGTAGAAATCAAAGAAGTTAAAATCAGATACAAAATCGATGTTCACGACTACAACGTAAGAATCAAAAACATAAAAAGATTCATCGCTGAAGGAGACAAAGTAAAAATCGTTATTATGCTTCGCGGACGTGAAATGCAGCACTCTGAGCTTGCGTTCAATCTTGCTAACAGATTTTTGGCAGATTTAGAAAGCGAACAGCTGAATATAGAAAAGAAACCGTCACTTGAAGGCAGAAATGTTATTTTGATTCTTGCACCGGTATCTTCATCATAACTATGATTACAGACAAAATTGAAAATGCACATTTGTATTACACTTCAGACTCAGCTTTGAGCGAACGGCTTAAAGCAGGTTTAAAGTTTCTTGAAAATAATGACATTTCAAAATTAAAAAACGGCAAACACCTGATTGACGGTGAAGATCTCTATATCTCAGTGCATGAATATTACACTGAGCCAAAGCCTGAAGACAGCTATGAAGTGCACAGAAAATATATAGATATTCAGTTTATTGCAGAAGGTCGTGAAAAACTGGGCTATACGAATATCAAAAACTGTTCTCCCGACATTCCATACAACGAAGAAAGAGATATCGAGTTTATAAAAAGTCCTATCGGAGAATCCGTCATTGCTTTAAAAGGTGATTTTGTTATTTTTTGGCCTGAAGATGCACATATGCCAAGCATTCCTGTAGACCAGTCCGAGTATGTCAAAAAAGCTGTTATTAAAGCAAGAGTTTAGTTAAATTTTTGCAGAATATCAATATTAGTTACTGCATTTTATTTTTTTGATATAAAATAATCTAATGAAAGATATGTTAGATAAAATTCTTCAGATTGAAGAAAAATATGTTGAGCTGGGAACAATTTTATCAGACCCTGCAGTAATCCAAGACTATGAAAGGTTTAGAGACCTATCTAAGCAAAGAAAAGCCATGGAAGAAACCGTCGAGGTTTATTACGAATGGAAAAAGAACACCGAGGCTATTGAAGACGCCAAGGAACTCATAAAATCAGAATCTGACGAAGAGATGAAATCATTCCTCAAAGCCGAAATGGAAACAAACGAAGCGAGAAATATCGAACTCGAAGAACAGATGAAAGTCCTTCTTCTGCCTCGCGACCCGATGGATGATAAAGATATCATGCTTGAAATCCGAGGATCTGCGGGCGGCGATGAGGCAAATATCTTTGCAGGCGACCTGATGAGAATGTATCTTCGCTTTGCTGACAAGCAGGGCTGGCAGACACAGGTTCTTAGTATGACAGAATGCGAAGCAGGCGGTGTTTCAGAGGTAATCATCTCCATGAAAGGGGACAGTCTCTATTCTAAACTGAAATACGAATCCGGCGTCCATAGAGTACAAAGGGTTCCACAAACAGAATCCCAAGGACGTGTGCATACTTCAACCGCAACTGTAGCAGTAATGCCTGAGGTTGATGACGTTGAAATCGAATTGAATCCTACCGATTTGGAAATTTCAACAGCTCGTTCAGGCGGCGCAGGCGGCCAAAACGTAAACAAAGTTGAGACCGCAGTACGTGTATTCCACAAACCAAGCGGAATCATGATTTTCTGTACGGAAGAACGCTCGCAGCTTCAGAACAAGGAGCGCGCTCTACAGATTCTTAAAGCAAAGCTTTATGATATCGAAACCCAAAAACAAATGCAGGAAATAACTGACCTGAGACGTTCTCAAGTCGGCACGGGCGACCGCTCCGAGAGAATCAGAACATACAACTTTCCTCAAGGACGTCTTACGGATCACCGTATCGGGCATAACCTAAACGTGTGGACGGTAATTGACGGCGAGATTGAAGAGCTGATAAACTTACTCAGAGAACACGACCAAAAACTCAAGCTTGAAAAACTTGCACAATTGAATTAATTGTAGGTTGGGCATACTTGCCCAATATCAAACCCCGCACACAAAAAATCTTCCCCACAGCCAAACATTAAAAGGAGCAAGTAATGGAATCAATGGAATCAAATTATGTAATTGCATTTTTACTGACATTATTTGCAGGGTTTGCCACTATCTTGGGCGGTTCGCTTTCGTTTGTTGTAAAGAGAACAAACATGAAAATGCTGGCGACCGGGCTCGGATTTTCGGCAGGGGTAATGATTTATCTTTCGCTGACTGAGATTTTAAAGGATGCCGGTGAATTTACGGCACATTTTTTCGGTAATATGGCTCCGTTAATTACTTTTATAGGATTTTTTGCAGGGATAATCATAGCTGCTTCTGTTGACCATTTTTTGCCTTCACATGTTGGAAGTGAATTTATAGACAAACCCGAACACGAGATTACCGAAAATGACCACAAAATGAATAAAGCCGGAATCTTTACGGCTATGGCAATCTGTCTTCACAGATTCCCTGAAGGTTTGACAATGTTTCTCGTTGCAAGCACAAATTTAAAACTCGGTATCCCTTTAGCAATAGCTCTCGCCATCCACAACATGCCTGAAGGTATTGCTATCAGCTTGCCTATCTACCACGCTACAGGCAAAAAGCGTATTGCAATGCTCTTTACATTCCTTGCCAGCCTTGCAGGTCCGATAGGAGCGTTGATAGGATTCGGGTTGATTCAATTATTTATGCCGCAGATGGCTATTGGCGTACTGTTCTCGATAGTTGCGGGGATTATGGTTTATATTTCTCTCGACACATTGATGCCGTTAGCGCGTGAATACGGCGAGAATCACGATGTCATGATTGGGATTTTCGCAGGCATGTTCTTTATCGGGGTCGGATTGCTGTTGATTTAACGAAATAATAAATTTTTTAAAATAACAAAAAGCATCGTCATTGCGAGCGAGTTCGTAGAACAAGCGTGGCAATCCAGACAATCACTTCAATTAAAGAATATTTTCATACAAATCTTTCCATTCGGGGTTGAACTACTTACTTATCAATCAATGAAAAGTCTTTAGGTAATTTGTTTTCCAATAATTTAATAACTTCAGAAAGATTAATATTCAGACCCTCTGCTATTCTCCAAAGTGTAGAGAATTGAGGATCTTTTATGCCTTTTTCTAAATCAGACAAAATGGACTTTGACATATCAATTTCATTAGAAAGCAAACTAATGGATTTATTGGTGTTAAGCCTATACTGCTTAATTATGCTAGCCAGTTGTTGCTGAAGTTTTTCTTTATTATCTTGCATACATAATATTATCGTGCTAATATAAGAACGATTGTTCTAATATAAGAACACTAGAAAGGCAATAATTTGATACAAGAAGATTCACAAGGCAATTATATTATGACAGAGAACGAATATTTTGAAATTCAAAATGCCATATCAAACATTACAAATTTAACCAACATCTTGCATGTATATTTTGAATATAATTGTGAAGATATTAAGATAAATCCACTTTTAATATTGAGCGAACAAATTAAATTAGAATGCACAAAAATAACCGAAAAGTTTTAACGATATTTAAAGCTCATTGCTTCCCAAAAACTTTTCTCAACTCATAAATCTCTTCAATATGTTCAGGCGAAAGGTCATGAGCCCCGCCAAGAATCATTGAATTCAAATAAATCTGCGCATAGGTTTCAGCTGTTTCCATTTTGTAGTAGGCATCTTTGAGGTCCTTGCCTCCGACAATAATACCGTGATTCGCCATTAAGACCGCGTTGTGGTTGTTAAAAAACTCTGCAGTATTGTCCACGAGCGCATCGGACGAAGGCATAGCATAGTCCGCAAGCGGAATTTCACCGAAATAAAACACGTTTTCAGAGATGATTGGCTTTGAAAGCGGCATGTGTGCTACCGCAAAAGATGAAACATACGGTGCATGACAGTGTACAATTGCATTTATGTCAGGACGCATTTCATAAATCTTTGCGTGGAGCTTTTTTTCGGAAGAAGGTTTTTTGTTACCCTTGATTACATTGGAATTAAAATCCATAACAACAATATCTGATAGTTTCAAATCCGGCAGAGCACTTCCTGAAGCGCTTATCAGAATGTTATTTTTATTGCGTACACTGATATTTCCGGAAGTTCCCGGGCAAAGATTTTTTTGCCCCAGTCTTTTTCCGATTTCAATAAGCGATAGCTTTAGTTTAAGTTCTTTTATGCACATATTTTTCCATATCGTCAACTGACCCCAAAGTCGATAGACGCCCTTTAGAACTAAAGTCCGATAGTTAATATTACTTTAATCGGGCTTAAAACTAACGGGGTCACCCCCGCAGCAAGTAACATGCTGCATTCACACTCATAGCTGTCTTCACAAGTAAAATGCAGTTTAGATAACTCTAATCTTACCAAAATTTTTAAAAAAATGATATAATTATGAGGACGCAGAAAAAGTCAAAAATGATGATTTTTAAACTTTTTCAAGTCCGACCTTAGAAGTGCTAAGCCCTTGACGGCTGCGAGACAGCCGGCGGCAAGGGCGAAAGCCGGACAACAGGGGCGTAAAAATCTCTGATTTTAACAGCCCCAGAAAAACTAAACCACATATAATATTGAGGACAAGTTGATAGACGAGGAAATTAATTTTCAGGAAGTCTCCGATTGGCTGGATGAATACCGTAGGCTGGCTTCAGAAGAGCAAAAAACGGAATTGCAAAATCTTATAGCGATTACGTGTATTCCGCTTGTGAAAAAAATCGCAAGAAACCTCGCTCGAAGAAGCACCGACCCTGTGGAAGATATTATTCAGGTCGGAAGCGTCGGACTGTTAAAGGCTATTCGCCTGTATAATCCTGACATAAGTAAGAATTTCAAATCATATGCGACATATCTTATAACCGGAGAAATCCGCCATTATTTAAGAGATAAGGCGTCTATGATTAAAGCGCCTAGGGCAATTCAAGAATTGGCTTATCGTGTCCATAAGATGACTATTGAACTGGCTGAAGAAATGGGTGAAAAGCCAACAGAGACTGAAATCGCTGACAAAATGGCAGTTCCTGTTGCAAGGGTTTATGAAGCCATTGAAATGGACAGAAGAAAACAGCCGGTTTCGCTTGACCAACTTGCTTTTCATACTGATGAAGAATATTCAAACTGGGGCGACAAGATTGCGGATACGAGTTATCAGAACCTCCAAAATATTCAAGAAGACAGGATTATGCTGACAGAGTCCTTGAAAACGCTGGACAAACCGCTCCAAGATATTGTTGAAATGACATATTTTGAGGATTTGAGCCAGATGGAAATTGCAAAAAAAATGGGCATTTCTCAAATGCAGGTTTCAAGAAAGCTGAAAAAGGCGCTGGGTCAGCTGTTTGATATGATTAAAGAAAAACAGGCATAGACTGATGGAACCTTTATATCTGGTTTTTGTTTTTATATTCGGAGCAGTCATCGGGAGTTTTTTGAATGTGGTTGTCTTAAGAGCATTCTCCGGTGAGTCTATTGTTCTGCCGCCGTCAAAATGCCCTCACTGCAAGGAAAAACTAAAACCCTGGCACAATATTCCTATCCTTTCATATCTGTTTTTAAGAGGAAAATGCGGATACTGTAAAGAAAAAATCAGCCCTCAATACCCTCTGGTAGAGCTTTTTACGGCATTGATTTTTACATTCATATATTATAAGTTCGGATTCACGTTGAACACACTGTTTTTGATGGTCGCATCTGCACTTTGTATTGTTATGGCAGTGACAGACATAAGAGAAAAGATTATTTTCGACACACACGCATACATCCTTATGGGTGTGGGTTTGGTGTACAACATTTTTAACATTGCAGGCGAGAACAAAACCGCAATCCATCTTTTCTTTGCCGGGATGAACATAAAAATCTGGCAGGTTTTAATTTTTTCAATGCTGGGCTTGGTTGCAGGTGCATTGATTATGGAAGGGCTCTCCCTAATAAGCAAGCTAATATTCAAAAAACGTGCATTCGGAGAAGGGGATTCGTTCATTGCTGCGGCGTTAGGGGCATTTTTTGGAATTGCAAACCTCATAGTAATTTTGATTCTCAGTGTGGTTATTCAAGCCGCTATGTTCTTTCCGATTTATATGCGAAAACTCTTTAAAGAAAAGAATTTCAGGCTGTTTTCATCGTTGATACTTTTCACAGCCATGGCTATCCTTCTCCATTTTGGAACGGTTTTTGAACTGTTCAAGTCGATGATGTTCTACTGGTTTGCGTTTGCGCTATTTGTATGTATAGGATTTTATTGCGTCAAAAATATCACAAAGAGCATCAAAGAAGGCAGCAGTCTGACCTATCTCCCATTCGGTCCTGCACTGATTATCGCTGCGTTTATTGTGATGTTTGTATAGAGCTACACAGATTTCAATTCATTCTCAATCTTCAAAAGAATGTCGTCGAGCTTTTCGCAGTTTTTTGCTGCACCTTGAGCGAAGTTTGGTCTACCGCCACCTTTGCCGTCACACGCTGCAGCTATTTCAGAAACGATATTGCCTGCATTGATTCCTTTGTTTACAAAGTTTTCGGACGTTTTAACCATAATAAACGCACCGTCAGATTTTACTGAAACCAAAACTATGATTGAGTTTTTAAGCTTATCTGAAAGCATCTCGACCATGGTTTTGACCATATTCGGCTCATAGTCCTCGACTTTCGATATGAACAATTTGCCGTCCGTGATATCTTGAGTTTTGCTCAAGAACGAGTCGAATTTTGATTTTGCAGCTTCTTCTTGCAAATCACAAATTCTTTTATTTAAAAGCTTGTTATCTTCAATCAGCTTGTCCACACGGGATTCAACCTCGTCGGCTTTTGTTTTGAATTTTTGTGCAAGCTTGTCGATTTCTTTCGCTCTTTCGTTCAGATAATTAAATGCAGAGTCTGCACAGACAATTTCAATGCGTCTGGAACCTGCTGCAATAGCTGATTCTGAAACGATTTTTGTGAGTCTGATTTCTGAAGTGTTATGAACGTGAGTCCCGCCGCAAAGCTCTTTTGAAACATCGCCCATCGAAACAACGCAGACACTGTCGCCGTATTTTTCACCGAACAGTGCTATTGCACCTGATTTTTGAGCTTCTTCGATACTCATTATTTCGGTTTTTTGTTCAATACCATCTGAAATCCATTTGTTTATAATTTTTTCAGTCTTATCAACCTCATTCGCTGTCATAGCACGGTTAAACGAGAAGTCATAACGTGTTCTGTCAGATTCTACCTGTGAGCCTGCCTGTTTGACTTCATCCCCCAGTACCGCAATCAAAGCAGACTGCAATAAGTGAGCGCTTGAGTGGTGTGCCATGATTTGTTTACGGCGTTCAACATCAATTTTAGCTTTTACTGTATCGCCTGTTTTTACACTGCCTTCAAGCATTTTCACACGATGAGCAAAAAGTTTGTCCACCTTGAATGTGTTCATAACTTCGGCTTCAAAGTTTTCGCCTTTGATAATACCCGTATCTCCGACCTGACCGCCTGACTCGGCGTAGAAAGGAGTTTTGTCGAGAATAATATCTACAACCTCACCCTCATCTGCACTCTCAATGATACTAGCATCTGAAACGAGTGAGATAACCTTTGAACTGGTTTCATACAGTGTCTTTCCGACAAAATCCGTCTCGCCAAATTTCTTTTGAATATCCACATAAACCAAATCGTCAGTTAAAATAATCTTCTGTGCAGCTGCTTTTGCACGTTCTTTTTGCTCTTTCATCTGAAGAACAAAACCGTCTTTGTCCACCTCAATACCGTTTTCCAATGCTATTTCAACAGTCAGTTCAAGCGGGAAACCAAATGTATCGTATAATTTAAACGCATCTTCGCCCGAAATGGCTTTATTTTCTTTCTTTGCAGACTCCATAACTTCCTCAAGAAGCTTCTGTCCTCTGTCGAGTGTCTGTTTGAATTTTTCTTCTTCTTTTTTGACTACAGATTTAATCTTCTCCCTGCTCTCTTCAAGCTCAGGATAAGCATAGCTGTACTCGTTTACGACCGTGTCTATAATTTTGTATAAGAACGGAAGCTCCAAGCCAAGCATTTTTCCGTGTCTGAGTGCACGACGCATAATCATTCTCAAAACGTAGTTTCTGCCTTCGTTCCCGGGAACGATTCCGTCAGAAATCATAAATGACACGCATCTTGCGTGGTCGGTGATGATTCTTAAAGATACATCTGTTTTTTCACTCTCTTTGTATGCTTTGCCCGTCATGTCACAGACTTTGTCGAGTATTGGTCTTAATAAATCCGTTTCAAACGTGGATGTTTTGCCCTGAACAACCATCGTGATACGCTCCAGACCCATGCCTGTGTCGACGTTTTTCTTTTGCAAAGGGGAGAAGTTGCCCTCTTTGTCTTTGAAAAGCTCTGTGAATACCAGGTTCCAAATCTCTACCCATCTGTCGCATTCGCAGGTGTTTATTGAACAATCGCCGCAGCATTCCATTTCTTTGCCAAGGTCATAATGAATCTCAGAACATGGTCCGCAAGAACCGACATCCCCAGGGGGACCCCAGAAGTTGTCTTTTCTACCTTTTCTGAAAACTCTATCTGCCGGAACGCCAACATCCTTTGTCCAAATATCAAAAGCCTCATCGTCGGTTTCGAAGATAGTTACATACAATCGGTCTTTGTCGAGTTTCAAATAGTCTGTCACAAACTCCCAAGACCAAGGTATGATTTCTTTTTTATAGTAGTCGCCAAAGCTGAAATTCCCGAGCATTTCAAAAAATGTGTGGTGTCTAGGGGTTCTTCCGACATTTTCAATATCAGAATCTTTTCCGCCGGCTCTGGCACATTTTTGAACGGTAGCAATGCGAGGCGGGCTGTAAGGACATTCCTCATAGCCTAAAAATATAGGCATAAACTGAAGCATTCCTGCCGTTGTCAGAAGAACAGTCGGATTATCCGGCACAAGGCTAGAGCTTGGCACAATCGTATGCTGATGCTTCTCCTTGAAAAAATTTAAAAACGCTTCTCTTATTTCTTTTCCGCTTGGTTTCTCTGACATGATGCTTCCTCTATTTTTTGGTGTTTAAATGCACCTTACCACCTAAGTTTACTATAAAATCATCAACAGAAACAGTTGTTTTTAAATTTCTTCGGGTAAATGCTTCAACAAATATGACAGCACAAACGGTATCGCAGAAATAAACACAAGTGTCTGCAATATACCGAATTTTTGAGCAATTAAACCTATAACAGGGAGCATTGTGCCCACTATACCCCAGCTGAAACCGCCTATGAAGCCTGAAATCATTCCCCTGTGCTCCGGCATAGTTTTTTGTGCAAGCACCATATTCACTGAAACCGACAGCATCGCAATGAACCCAATCGCGATAAAGAACACGAACGACAGGAACGGGTGAATTTTTGCCGAGAAAGCAAACACCAACGCAAGGAAAAACGGCATCATCAGTGAAACATAGAACACTTTTTTGTACCCTATCCTTTTTTCAAGCATAGGGCTCAAGTATGTCGCAACAGCCCCTAGGGTAATGAATACAAACATTACAATCCCGATTTGAAAGGCGTTGTATCCTGCATCCTTCCACCAAAAAGGCATCAAAACGCAAAAGCCCGATGTAACAAGGGATTTTAACGATGAAACCATTATGAGAATTCTCATTATTTTGTTTTTTAAAATGGCTAAAATAGAACCGTGAAAGGAGTTTTCGTTCTTTACAAAATTGTGCGCAAAAACTTTAGGTACAAATAAAAATACAGTTAACGCAAACATCACCCCAAAAATCGCCGCAACATAAAGCCTCTCAAGGCCCAATGCCTGAGTAATTCCCGAAGAAACAATCGGTCCGAGAGAATACCCGATAGTACCAGCCGCGATGAATATGCTCATGTTTTTTGCGATATTATCACCGCTATACCTGACGATTAGCCCGGTAGCCTGAGGGTGGAAAAATCCCACACCCATTCCGCCTAGAATAAGGCATAAAACAAGCTGCCAAAAGTTTGTTACCAAACCTGTTAAAGACAAAAATGCCGAAGCAAAAATTATTCCCCAAAAAATGAAAAATCTTTTACGCCACTTATCAGCAATAAAACCAAACACAGGCTGCATTATGGAAGAGAAAATCTGAGAGATACTCAATGCCAAAGTCGCAAATGCAAGTGTCACACCAATTTTGTCCACAATAAACGGCAAAATAGGGTTTATAAAGCCGGAGTAGCAGTCAGTGACACCATGTCCTGCTGTAAGCCACCCCACCGCTTTTTTGTTCTCGTTTAATTCCTTGTTATGTATTTCAGCCATTCTTTCCAGTTTCCCTTCTTCTATTCTAATAAGAACAAGGATAAATTGCACTACTGTCACCAAAGTTCAGTCATTCCCATACAAGTCAACCATTTTCTCATAGCGTCCGCAGGACGCGCGAATGGACGAGTGTATGGAGTCCGGTCTTGCCTAAGTACCATACCCGAATAAAGCCCAAACCAACTCCCAATACAACAATCTAACACCCGAAGGCAATGGGCTCTCCTAAAACAAACGCAACAATCTAAATTCAAAAACAAAACCAAAAAATAACCTTATGAAGGTATGGTGCTTAGGCAAGAACATACGGAAGGAACGAGGATATTTGCCGATAACCAATTTGGTAAGATCCCGCACAACATTCAATTATTACTAACTACAACGTTTAGCTCTGCGGGATGACAGATAATTTTACAATATCGACTTATAGGCATCAATGTATTTTTGAGCGCTCAAATCCCAGCTAAAATCTGCATTCATCGCATTTTTAACAACTTTTGCCCATTCAGGTTTGTTCTTATAAACACCTATACCGTAGTTTATCGCATCGAGCATAGCATAGCCGTCATAATTCCAGAACTTGAATCCTGTCGCACCATCCAATGGATATCCGACAATAGACTCATCCAACCCGCCTGTGGCTCTGACAATAGGAGGTGTGCCGTATTTCAGGGCAATCATCTGTCCCAAACCGCAAGGCTCAAACGCTGACGGCATAAGGAACATATCCGCACCGGCATAAACAAGGTGGCTGAAATCAGCGCCAAATTCGATTTTTGCTCTGATGTTGGAGCTTGTACCGCTCAGGTATCTGAACATATCTTCATAGTGATGTGCACCTGAGCCAAGGATTACGAATTTTGCATCCAATTCCTTTAATTTCTCACAAACAGATCCGAATAAATCAAAACCTTTTTGTTCAACGAGTCTTGAAACTATCGCAATAACAGGCTGGTCTTCATAATACGGCAGGCCGTATGCTTCAAGAAGAGCCTTTTTGCAAGCTTCTTTGCCCTTAAGACTTTTAACTGTATATTTTTTAGGTAGTGATTTATCCTTTGCAGGATCGTATTCTTCATAGTCCACACCGTTTAAAATACCAATGAGTTTGTGCATATTATGGTTCAATGTCCAGTCGAGTCCATTTCCGCCATCGTAAGTTTTTATTTCCTCTGCGTATTTCCCGGACACAACAATAACCTTGTCGCTGTAGTTTATCGCACCTTTCATCCAGTTAAGCATACCGAAATGCTCCACACCCCAATGGTTCCACACATCTTTGTGGTCGAGCTGTGCAAAATAAAGCATATCATCAAACCACTGACCCTGATAAGCGAGGTTGTGAATGCTATACACTGTTTTTGTTTTCTCAAAGAACGGATCCTGATTATAATTCACTTTCATATAAATCGGAATCATCGCAGTATGCCAGTCGTTTGAGTGGATTATGTCGGGTTTAAAATTTAATAATTTTGCATATTCAATAACCGCATGAGAAAAAGCAATGAATCTCTCATGTTCGTATCTTTGGTCGATTCCTCTGGGGTAGACCTCTTTAAAAGGAGAAAAATACTTGCTGTTTTCGAGGAAAAAGACATTTATTTTTGTGCCCGGGAGTTTTGCCATCTTTAATGTGAAATAATACTCACCAAAGCTGTAGTTTATGGTCAATCTTGAATTAGGAATCTCTTTAATATCGTACTTTGACTGGTCGATACAACCGTGTAAAGGAGTGAAAATAGCAATCTCGTGCCCCATACGTTCAAGATACTTAGGCAAGCTGCCCACAACATCAGCCAGTCCGCCTACCTTTGAAAAAGGAGCAACTTCAGCTGCAGCAAACATAATCTTCATAATTCTATCCTCAAAAACTTCTATTTTCAGATTATATCATGAGTATGCTAAATTTATTGCTGCCCCGGGCATAGAGTATTGAACATATTCAATAAGATTGCTTTTACGGGGTCTCATAGAATTTTTATGAGATTCCGTAAAAATTAACTTAATACAAATTCATAGTTTAATGCCCGGAACGGCAATGTTTGATGCTTAAAAGCAATTTTTTAGCATTTTATTGAAGGATTATTTTCGTAGAACTCAATAAGTTTGTGGATATATTCTTTTGTTGTGCTGATTGTCTTTTCAAATTCGTCTATGTCTTTTTGCTGTTCAGTGCCTGCTTTGAATTTTGAATCGACTTCAACAGCTTTTTTATATGCTTCTGATAAAGAAAGGTTACCCATAATTCCCTTAAGAGCGTGAGCCAATCCTTTTGCAGCATCACGGTTTCCGTTCGCGAATTCTTGCTTGAGCTCTTCTATCATTTCATTCTGCAAGAAGATATTCAACAGCTCAGGATATATGTCCATATTGTCTGAAAGTCTGTGTTCCATTTCCTTTACATCGATATAAGGAAGGAATGATTCGATACCTGACGCCGCTGTTGCAGCAGCAGATACAGCCGCCTCAACTACAACTGTCTCAACCACAGGCGCAGCTACAGGAGTTTCTTCAACATGTACTTTTTCGATTTCTTTATTTTCACAGTAGTCTGCCAAATGCTCTTCTTGTGGAGCGCTTTTTGAAAGATAAATAGTCAATTTTTGTATTACCTGCTCTTTGTCGATAGGTTTTGCAAGGTGATCATTCATACCGTTTTCAAGACATTTTTCAACATCTTCCTTGAATGCGTTAGCCGTCATCGCAACGATAGGAATATTTGTTGATTTTTCCGTACCCAGTGCCCTAATCGCTCTGGTCGCCTCATAGCCGTCCATTTCAGGCATATGGATGTCCATCACGATTAAATCATATTTATCCGGTTCTTTTTTGAATTTATCTACAGCCTGACGACCGTTCTCTGCAGATTCAATATTGATATTCGTTCCTTCTAAGAATGCAATCAATATCTCTCTGTTTATTGCTACGTCATCGACAAGCAATATATTCGCTCCTGCAAAGTTTGGTTTTTCCTTTTTATGTGAAGATTTGATATCCAGTTTTTGCATTGTATGTCCGACTACTTCGTTAATAGCGTTGAGAATAGAAGACGGGAAGAGCGGTTTCGGTATATATCTGTTTATTCCCACGCTTCTTGCATGTTCTTCAAGCTCAGACCATTCTGATATCGAAATCATAATGATAGCCGTGTTGTTATCAATTTTAGGATTTATACGTTTTGCTATCTCAATACCGTCCATTTCAGGAATATGCCAATCGAGGAAGATAACATCGTATTTTCTGTGTTCATCTATGGCTCTGTTGACCAAATCAATAGCCTCTACACCGCTTTTTGCAGTGTCAGTTTTTACTCCGAATTTACCCATAATTTG
>JAVBRY010000182.1:0-5480 GCA_031547505.1 Candidatus Gastranaerophilaceae bacterium
TGAAAAACTCAAACATCTTGCTGTGATGGCATATAGAGACCACGAAGAAAAAACTTTATTGTTCTACAACGATGTTCGTAAGCAATACGAAGGCGAAGAGGTTGAAAAACAAGAACCGTTTACGTCTGACAACATCATGAGAAACATCGAAAAAGATATTTTGTTAAGAGTAGTAGATAACAAATGGATAGACCACCTTCACAACATTGATATGCTGAGAGAAGGTATCGGGCTTCGAGCTTACGGGCAGAAAGACCCATTGATTGAGTATAAGAAGGAAGCGTATGATCTGTTCAATAATATGATGTACGAAATCCAGAGCGAAACGGTGAAATACTTGTTTAGAGCACGTTTTGGGGTGCATATTATTGACAGAGAAGAGGAAAGTGTAATCAGAACTCAACTTGCGCAGGCGGCGGAGACTTTCCAGCCTGAGTCAGATGATGATACAGTGAACACACCGGTTAGAAGTGACAAAAAAGTCGGAAGGAATGAACCCTGTCCTTGCGGAAGCGGCAAAAAATACAAAAACTGCTGTGGCCAATAAAATCAACAAAGGTGTTGGGATGCACCCAACCTGCGACGCAAAATAAAATAACAACAAGACAGGCAAACATAAGAATATGTTGAAAGAGATAAAGAAGGCAATTCTTGCGAATTATTTCCTATATTTTCTTGCAGTCAATGTTTACGGAATATTGAACGGCTTTTTGTTTGCATATCGTACGAGAAATAAGCTAATTATCACAGACAGAACAAAAAAGTTTGTAATCCCTTTCTATAACAGGGTTTATGCTTTTGACATTATACGCGAGTGGAATGATTACATAAATTCTGTTGAGCCTGATTTTGTGGATAAAAAGGGCTATTTTGTCTATAACTTCTCGAAAACAAGAAAACACAGGGTAAAAGATACCGATATAGTTATGTATAATAACTATTTGCCTGAATTTTTGGAATCAGACATGGTGTATATGCAGTCATTGAAACTTTCTCCAGGCGAGAATATTATGGATTTGGGTGCATATTGCGGTTTAACAGCATATCTTTTCTCAAAAGCGGTTGGAAACAGGGGGCGTATACTTTCAGTTGAGCCTGATATATTGAACTATTATGTATTGCAAAAAAATATCCGTGATCATTGCCTTGTTAACGTTCGTGCCATAAACGCAGCGATATGGTCAAAAAATATGGAAATTGAATTTTCACAGGAGTCTGCAATGGGCTCAGCGGTTACAGCTTGTACTGACAGAAGAGGAAAAACATATAACCGCCCCGGAATAACGCTGATAGAACTTGCCAGAAGATTTCGTTTTAAAAGGATAGATGTTGTTAAAATGGATATTGAAGGCAGTGAATATCCTGCTTTTGAAACAATTGATGAATTTATTGCAAGGTATACACCAAGATTCATCATCGAAGTGCACTATAATAAAGACGGAAAGATAGACTTGGATTATTTCTATGACATTTTCACAAAACACGGATACGAGATGGAAATAATTAAGCAGTCTAAAAAAGAAATATTCCCGTTGATTTATGCTTATAAATAGACAAGAATTCGTAAACAGTTGTGTTTTGGTTAAAATAAATGTATATATATTATATGGAGTAATTTATAGGTGGAAATATGGCGATAGATTTTAGATTATTTTTTGACCCGGTTATTTTGGCGATTTTGGCATTTTTCTTTGCAATCACGGGTTATTTGGTATACAGAGTTCTTTATATAAACTCTTCTTTGACAAAGCTGACGAAGATTTTAAAAGGATTTAAAAAAGGCAGTATCGTATATCGTTTCAAAGAGCTGGATGAAGCTTTTTCAAAAGAGCCTTTCATCGCAAGCTATTGGGTTGAGTTCAAGAACAGCCTTGTTTTTAACGAAGGTATGGCGGTAAAAAGCGGTGAAGACCCTTTAAAATTTCAGAACATAGCTCCTGATACATCTAATATTCAGTGTACTATTGACTCAGGCTATTTTTTCAACGAAGAAACTCTTGTTAACGGCAAAATGAACTATAAGTTTATTTCAGCAGTGCCGACAATCCTCACGGGGTTAGGTCCTTTGTTTACGTTCTTGCATATCTCGCTTGCGTTTGCGAAGGTTAATTTCGCTACACAAGAAGCTACTATTACTTCCGTGTCTGCTCTGATGGCTGCGATGAAGGTTGCGGCAATGATTTCGGTAGTTGCGGTAGGAACGTCGATTATCTTTATGGTTATTGAAAGATTGATTTATAAAAATCTATGCATAGTTCCGTTGAACGAGTTTCAGCTTGAGTTGAATAAACTGTTTGACAATATTTCATCCGAGAAATTCCTTGTCGAACTCTTAAAAGAGTCTAAACTGCAAAACAGCTCGATGAATCAGGTGTTCAATGATCTGCCTGACAAGATGAAAGTGGCTTTTGAAAGCAGTTTCAATGCGAGCCTTATACCGTATCTTGATAACTTGATTTTCAGTGTAAACAAACTCCAAGAAACAATTACAAAAGGTTCTAAGGGCTCGACCAGTCTCCTTAATGACCTTTTTGGCGGAAATACCGAGGCTGGGGATAAATAAGTGAAGTACATAAAATACGCGCACAGACCGGATGAATCCGATAATAACGTATTTTGGGTTACGATGAGTGACCTTCTGCTTGGTCGTGCGGTAATTTTTATTGTCCTTTTCGTGTTTGCAATCACAGGGTTCACGCAAAACAAGGTGGAGCAGCAAAAGACACAGTTTGAAGTGAGTGAAAAACTCGTTGCTGCTTTAGAGGCAAAGAATATCAAAGTTGATGTGGACAAATTCTCAGGCAGGATAAAGATTTCTGACCTTGAACTTTTTGAACTCAACAGCTGGGAGCTTTCAGAGAACGGGAAACAGTATCTTTCAAAATTCGTGCCCGTGTACTTTGATACAATTATGAAAGACCCTGAAATCAAAAAGAATATTTCGCAGATTATTGTTGAAGGTCACACCGATTCACAAACATACAGAGGAGCGAATTCACCCGAAGAGCGCTTCTACAAGAATATGGATTTGAGCTTAAAAAGAGCATCATCCGTTGCAGAGTATGTTGTGTTCTCTAACTATCAAGGCAAAAAAGCCTACGAAAATGACATCTTTAGACTCCTTTCCGTACAGGGTAAAAGTTCATCCGAGCCGATACTCGTTAACGGAAAAGAAGACTATGCAAAAAGCCGTCGTGTTGAGTTGAAAATCATGTTCAAAGACGACAGCATTTTAGATGCTATTAAAAAACAATAGTTTATTTGGTGTTTACTTTGTCATTGCGAATGAGCTCGAAGAGCGAGTGCGGCAATCCAGACATACGCATTAATTAGTGATATAAATAATAAACCTAATTAAATAGGGGCAATTTTCTCGCCCAAAAATCCTTTATATAAATATAGAAGGATTAATTAGGGGATTTTATGACACAGCCTGTTACATCGCTTGATAACAGCTTTAAAGAACCGTTGAAAACTTCGTTCAGCGTTTCAGCGCAGGATTTTGCCTATATGGACGGAGTCAACACGCCTCTTTTCAACGTGGACTGCCGTGTCGGGAATTCCAAAGGCCACATTGGTGTTGCACCCGGGTATTCTACAGACTTTGACAGCAAAGACAACGCCATTTTGGATGTAAATGGTGGATACAACTACAACAAAAACGCAACCCTAAACCAAAATATACGTATAAGAACAGTCTATAACTTGAAAAATGATGATATCACAACACAGATAAGATACTCGCCTTTAACGGGCAAAAAGCCTATAACCCCGACAACAACAGCCTATGTGAATCCGCACTATGTCGGAAAATACAACTATAACACCAAAGAATGGACCAATGGAGCGGGGTGTTTTGTCGGTGTGACACAAAAATTCGGCAGCAATCTATCGCTATCTGCCGAAGCACAACGATATAACTTACAGAATATTAAAGATAACAGCGGCAAAAACTGGAGTTTTAACACGATTTTGACGTATAAGTTGTTTTAGGGCTTTGGTGCGTATTACGCACCCTACTGTGCTACCATCCTTTTAAATTCGTCACGGAATCTACTATTGTGTCAGTGGCATTTGTGATTCTATCTTGCATGTTTGCTGCCCATTTACTGTGTGGTGTCTCATTTTCTATTCTCATAAGTTTGCCTGCTATTCTGTCGGTTCTGTCGGCAAGAATCTGTTCTTCTTTTAGCGCCTTCTCTAATGGACTGTTAACAGGCTGTATCAGGGTATCATAAAATGCTCTTAACGGTTTCATTCTTTTAGAAACTTCATCCCATTTTTTATCAAGAACAGGGTATAGCCTGTTGTAGAATGTTTCAAGCATTTCAGGCTTATTAGAAGTTTCATCTGCAACTTTCCCAACTGCACTCAGGCGTTCTTTAAAAATTTCGGAATTTTTGCCGATAGGCATTCTCATCATTGTTCTTCCTTCAGGAGTAACAACTGCTATTCCCAGAACTTCTTTCATTTTTTCGCCGAATCCCGTACTGACTTTAAAATAATCGATATTTATGTCAGTGATATTTCCCTGCTGACTTTTTATGAAAGTTTTCAGAGTTTCTTTCATTTCAGGCATTGTGGTTATTATTTTCTTTGCAGCTCTGTATGATATATCGATTTGTTTAAAATTCGGACTATTTTGATAACTCGTGCTGTTTTGTATTTTCATATTCATAACCCCATTATTTCTTTTTTCCTGTGTCATGTATTTTAAGTCAAAGAAGAAATTTTTTTGCTAGTAGATGGGGTTGGTTTTAATAAAAATTAACGAAATCGTCATTGCGAGCGACTGAAAACTCTGCCGAACAAAAGCTGACTAAACGTCAGGTTTTGTGAGAGGTAGCGGCAATCCAGACAAAAGTATTAATTTCTGTTGTTGGTGGGCTGGCAAACCCACCCTACTACAAACTGTCACCCCGCACTTGATGCGGGGTCTGATGATTTATGGATGTTTTTATTATTCTGAAATTCAGAGTAATAAATAAACCCATTATGGGGTCAGATGCACTTGTTCAAGTATCCTGATTTGTATGACTCATTCTTCGTCAACAACTCAAGCCCGGATCAAGTCCGGCATGACAGTTTGTTTAAAGTTTCTGTAATAAAAAAAGCGGATTTTCATCCGCCTTTTTTAAAATTATGTAAGCTAAAGCTTTTTACATCATTCCGCCCATGCCGCCCATAGCACTCATGTCAGGCATTGCCGGCCCGGATTTTTTATCAGGAATATCTACAACCGCAGCTTCTGTTGTCAAAAGCATTGAAGCTACAGACACCGCATTTTCAAGCGCAGAGCGTGTAACTTTCGCAGGGTCAACGATACCTGATTTGAACATATCGACATATTCGTTAGCCATAGCGTCAAAACCTTCGTTTGTAGAAAGTTTTTTAACTTCTTCAACAACCACGTCCCCTTTAACACCTGCGTTTTCAGCAATTTGTCTTAAAGGGATATGAAGCGATTCAAGAAGGATTTT
>JAVBRY010000066.1:0-3160 GCA_031547505.1 Candidatus Gastranaerophilaceae bacterium
GACGCTTGTTGTTAACCAGTATACCGATTATCAGTGTCCGTTCTGCTTCGTTTTAAATACAATGCTATACCGTGCGGTTAGTGAGCTCGATAATGTACAAATTATCCACCACAACCTGCCTTATGACACAGAATGCAACAAATACATACCTGGCAATATGCATCCGGGTTCTTGCATGATGGCGAAATATTCTATTGCTGCTCAAGAACAGGGCAAGTTCTGGGAAATGAACACTATGCTTTTTGATAAGACTTACAAAAAAGAAGATGACCTTCTTAGAGCTGCAAAGAGACTCGGGTTTGATACAGAAAAACTTAAAGAAGATGCCCACAGCCAAAAAACTGCCGATAAACTGCAAGAAGAACTGAAACTTGCTAAAGATATCGGTATAGAAGGCACACCTGCCATCCAAATAGGAATGGAAATAAAAATAGGTATAGAGCCTTATGAAAAACTCAAAGAACGTCTCATAAAAGCCGGCGCAAAAGAAAAGAAATAAGAAGCAGCTCTGTTGCAGTAATGAGGCCCCGTAGGGCACGCTTATTGAAAGATCCAACTCTAATGCCCGAGGCGGCGAAGACTGACATGCTATCCAAAAACAAAGGAGAAACTTGAACAGAGTCCTTTTACACAGCTGCTGTGCAGTTTGCGCAGCACATCCTATTAATCAACTGCAAACAAGCGGATATATGCCGATTGTTTACTTTTTCAACCCGAACATCTACCCTGAAGCTGAACATGACCGCAGGCTTAAAGAGCTTGTAAATTACAGCGAACAAAACGGATACGAATACATAGCTGAAGATTACTCACCTAAAAAATGGTATGACTACATTAGAGGCTTGGAAGCCGAGCCTGAAAAAGGCAAAAGGTGCGAGAAATGCTATGAATACCGCTTAGACCAAACTGCTCAAAAGGCTAAGGAAATGGGCATCAACAAAATTTCAACAACCTTGACCGTTAGTCCGCACAAGGATTCGAAAAAGATATTTGAGATTGCAGACAAAATTGCTCAAAAATATGGTATAAATTTTATGAAAGATGATTTCAAGAAAAACGGCGGTTTTATGAAATCTATGCAAATAGCCAAAGAAAATGATTTTTACAGACAGGATTATTGCGGCTGTGAATACAGTATAAGAAACAAGGTTGAAGACCAGAGGTAAACTATGGAATGCAAGAAAGAAGAAAATAAGATAGACTGCACATGTACCTATATGTCGTGCAGCAAAAGAGGAATGTGCTGTGACTGCGTAGCTCACCACAGAGAAAACGGTGAAATACCCGGGTGCTTTTTTACGGCAGCGGGCGAGCGCACATATGACCGTTCAATAGCGAATTTTATCAAGACGTATAAGTAATCTATATTTTCTTAAAAATTAACGATGTATTGATTCCGCCAAAGGCAAAGTTATTGGACATAACTATGTTTGTGTCGATTTTTCGTCCTTCACCTCTTATATAGTCGAGCTTTCCGCAGTTTTCGTCGATATTATTCAAGTTCAATGTCGGGCAGAACCAGCCTTTGTTCATCATTTCTATTGAAAGAATAGCTTCTATTGCGCCGCAGGCGCCAAGGGTGTGACCTGTGTAGCTTTTGATTGAGCTAATAGGGATTTCTCTTTTAAATACATCATAAGTTGCTGTTGTTTCAGCTATATCACCTTGAGGAGTTGCCGTGCCATGGGCATTTACATATCCTATGTCGTCAGGATTTATGACAGCGTCTTTTATAGCATTCTGCATAACGATAGCCATTGTTTCAGCGGTAGGGTTTGTTATATGAGCTCCGTCAGTGTTGGTGTTGAAGCCGATGACTTCAGCATAAATCTTCGCACCGCGTTTTTTTGCGTGTTCGTATTCTTCAAGAACAAGAGTTCCTGCGCCTTCACCTATAACAAGTCCGTCTCTGTCTCTGTCAAACGGGGATGGGCTGAGGTTTGGTGTATCATTTTTCAAGCTGGTTGCATACAACGTATCAAAAATAGCCATTTGAGAATGATGGAGTTCTTCTGCACCGCCGGCTATCATAACTGTCTGCTGTCCGTTTTTTATAGCCTCATAAGCGCAGCCGATGCCCATAGAGCCTGAAGTGCAGGCAGTTGACGTCGGAATAAGTCTGCCTTTTGTTTTCATATAGAGAGAAATATTCACGGCTGTGGTTTGCGGCATCATTTTTATGTAGGTGGCTGAGTTTACGTTTTTTACTTCCTTGTCTACCATCATTGTATAAAAATCAATGATTGCATCCAATGAGCCCATCGAAGAGCCATAACTTATGCCTGTTTCACCGTTTTCGATAACAGGGTTATTCAACAAACCCGCATCTTTTAGCGCTTCTTCTGCCGTTGCAACGGACATTATTGAAACTCTGCCCATGGTTCTTGTAACCTTGCGGTTAAAGTGCTCAGGTGTTTCAAAATCTAACACGGGTGCCGCAAGTCTTGTGTTCAGTCTTTGATAAGCATCCAATTCTTTTAAGTACGTGACGCAATTTTCATACTTTTGAAGTCTTTCGTATGCGGTCTTTACATCATTACCTAGCGGACTGACAAGCGCCATTCCTGTGACTACTACTCTTTTGTTCACGAATACAGCCCTCCGTTTACGGAAATGACCTGTCCCGTGATATAAGAAGCATCTTCACACATCAAATAATTCGCAAGGCTCGCAACTTCTTTAGCCGTACCCAATCTTTTCATCGGGATATGTTTTTTGACTTCGTCTATTGGCAAGTCTTTAGTCATATCAGTTTCAATGATACCCGGTGCTATGCAGTTTACGGTGATGTTTCGTTTTGCAAGTTCCAGACTCAGGGCTTTTGTCGCACCGATAATTCCAGCTTTTGATGCGCTGTAATTCACCTGTCCGCTATTTCCTCTCAAGCCTGAAATGGATGAAAGCGTGATAATTCTGCCTTTACCTCTTGCCTGAATCATAGGCATAATAAGGGGTTTTAAGACATTATAAAATCCGCCGAGGTTCGTATCCAAGACATCGTCCCACTCTTCATCTTCCATAACAGGAAAAACATTGTCTCTGCTAATTCCTGCATTCAAAACAATGCCGTAGTAAATTCCGTTTTTTTCAACGTCTTCTGTGAGAACATCTTTGCAAGCTTTTCTGTCTTTTGTATCGAATTTCAGTATACGTGCGTTTT
>JAVBRY010000229.1:0-7122 GCA_031547505.1 Candidatus Gastranaerophilaceae bacterium
ATATGTAAATGTATTGCATTTCAAATTTGTATATTCATTTATTGTAAGATTTTTAATTTTATCATTAGACCAATCATTTAAGAAATCATTATAAAGTTTTAATTTATCTTGCTCATCATCAGTTGACATTTTCATCCCCCCCTAATTAACTTGCAACAAATTTGCAACAAAGTGGTGTTTTTGACTAAAAAAGACTTTCTCTAAATGTCTGAAAGTCTTGTGGTGTAATGGTGGGCGATACGTGACTCGAACACGTGACCCCTTGAATGTCGATCAAGTGCGCTACCAACTGCGCCAATCGCCCGGATTATTTATTCTATTGTAGTGTTGGCAGCGTGCGCTACCATAATCTATGTCGCATCGTTACCGATGTTCAGGCTCAATCGCCCAATAGTGCTTTAACCCTATAAACATAGCACTTACATGCCGGTCGGTCAAGCTATTATATACAGTAGTTTATACCTTCTTTTCTCAATATTTCATTATATGCTTCTTTATTTTTAACCAGTTCACCGGTAGTCATTCTTATATCCATACCAAGAGGGAAGCTGATGTCAGTGCACTTAATTTTATTTTTATTCAACATATCAATATATCTTTCAAAAAACTCGCCTGTTGTATTCAAAAAATCATTTGTACCGCTGAATCCATCCTTGGAATAGCTTTTTTTTAAAAGCTCTTTGGCTTCTTGAGCAAGTTCTGCAAATTTTTCACCGGTATTTCGCGTGACTTTATCCAAAGAAGACAAGGCTGTGTCTTTGTTATTAAATACCGGCTTGAACCCTTGATTTACATGGTATTGTATTGCACTTGGGACAGCAGAATAACATTGCATCGCTTTTGCATTATTCTCTTTCATAAGCATACCGCTTAGAGATTGAAATAGTTTACCCAGACCCTGCTTACGATTTTCAGGATTGAATATTTCAACATCTATTTCGGTAATAGCATCATCTCCAAAACTAAACATACGTCTGCCGATGTGGGAGTCATCTTTGTATAGATTTATCAACTGCATTTCAGGAAAAACTTCCATTTCCATAGTCAAATTTTTCGTACGAATAGGTTCAAAATACTTGAACACACCACAATTTCCAAGCTTTTTGCTTGTCCACTTCGGGGCTATTAAACTAACTGCCTTCACACTCATAATTTATATAATGCGAAAACAGAAAAAAAATTGCCTATTTGTTAAGGAAATTTAAATAGCCTATAAATTAAAAAGGCGGCACCCAGATTCGAACTGGGGGTAAGAGCTTTGCAGGCTCCTGCCTTACCACTTGGCCATGCCGCCGTAATTATTTTCCCTATTGAGTGCTATTAACTTGTCACAAAAACTAATTCTTTTGTCTGGATTGCCGCGCTCCTGTTAGTCGCTCGCAATGACGATTAAAAGCAAAGTGAAAAATCTCATTATTCCATTGTTAAAAGTTCGATAAGTGGAGCGGAAGACGAGACTCGAACTCGCAACAGCTTGCTTGGAAGGCAAGTACTCTACCATTGAGTTACTTCCGCAAATTATTATTTTATTTTTTAGAGGGAATATATTTAAAATTAAAAGCTCAGTGACCGAGTTTTTAAATGGTTGAAGTGCACGATTCGACCAATGTTCGATTATGACCCCTTCGGTTGCACATGCGTTTTTGAAAGAAATCGGGATGACACGATTTGACCAATGTCCGATTATGACCCCCTGGTCGCACATGCCAGTTTTTAAAGAAATCGGGATGACACGATTTGAACGTGCGACCCCCTCGTCCCAAGCGAGGTGCGCTACCAAGCTGCGCTACATCCCGATACTTTTAGGTTACTTTCTCGGGCTTGGCAGCGACGCTACAATTTGTAATCGCAAGCTTGTCGCTTGCTCAGTGCGCCCATCCCGATACTTTTAGGTTTTTAGTTTGGGTCAAGACCCAACCTACTAACTTTCGTTTTTAACCTTATTGAGCATAACAGTAAACTCTGCCATACCCAAGAATATTTAGTTTTCAATGCACCAAGTACCTAAAGTTTATCAATAACACATTTGAGCGTCAAGAATCTTTTTTGTTTTAATTGCGGTAATGCCTTTCGTCCAGAATTATCACCCCCTCTCCCCAGCCCTCTCCCGACCGGCGAGGGAGCGATAAAATCAATAAAAAGATTAATAAATTTTGATTTTAGTAGAAAAAGTATTAATATAAAACTATGAAGAAGATTATTTTGAGTGCAATATTTATATTATGTTTCTCCGCTCTAACCGTCCTGAATGTTAAGGCTGAAACTACCGAGACGGACTATGCGGAGCTATACAAATACGCCAGTATTCCTGATTTTGAGCTGGTGCATGATTTAGACCCTTATCAAAATGAGGACTATCAACAGTATGCCTGGTCGCCTTTTCCGTTGTTTCGACTTGCGGCTGAGTTAAATTTCAAAGGGCAAAAAATTGAACCGGGATACTACATCCTTACCCCCAGAACTATGAAAGGCAAGGATTATGTCTTTTTCAAAGAAAGCGGAAAAGTGAAATACATCATCCCTGTTGTAAAAAAGGAACTCGTTTCACCCGGATTCTACTCAAGAAACATCCCTGCACCCAAAACAACAAAGTGGGAAGATTTCAAAAAATCCACAGCTGACAAGTTCCATACAATGTTCAAAGACACATCCAAAAAGACTCCACCGCCTGCGTCTTATATCGAGGCTGAATATATTGATGGCGATATGTATCTGATTAAGTTATATTTCTCCGAACATAAGTATATTTTGGTGTTTAAGTCGACGAGGTTCTAATTTTGACTGTGGTCAAAGCCTACCATACTATATTGCTACATTTTTTCTCTGCAATGCAGAAATAATATAACACCCATAAACCATCAGATCCCGAATCAAGTTCGGGATGACAGACGGGTGATATGCTTCTAAGTCTATAGCTTAAGAAAATTATGAACTCACTAAAACTTTCTCTTCAACCCTTTCCCTCGATTGAACCCGTGCATCCTTGACGGTTTTTGACATGAACATAAAGTAGCCGCCGGAGACTATTATTGATGCGCCTATCCAGGCGATTGGTCCTGCGTAGAAAATACCGATATAACCCATTTTCACGGAAAGAACTATTGCAGCAAAACCGCGAAGGAAAAGTTCTGCAATGCTAGCAATAAGCGGTACTACGCCATCTCCCATACCCTGAATTGTGTTTCTGAATATAAACAATTGCCCAACGAAGCAGTAGAATAGAGTGCTTATGTAAAGGTAGGATTTTGAGATAGAAACGACATCTGAGTGGATTTCACCTGCGAATAATCTGATTATATCCGCTCCCCAAAGGTGGATTATGAACGCCAAAATGATACTTACGCCCAAAGACACCGCCGAGCATTTTCTAATCCCCTGACGGATGCGGGAGAAGTTTCTTGCGCCGAAGTTCTGTGCAACATATGCAGCCATAGCTACCCCAAACGATGCAAGCGGCATAATTGCAACCTGTTCAATCCTCAGTGCATAAGTGAAGGCGCCGATGACTGTCGGACCGAAAGTGTTGCAGACACTTTGAACAACAAGCATGCTCAGCCCCAAAATAGAAAACTGAAGCGCCATAGGGATTCCTATTTTCAGGTGTTCAAAAATATTCTCTTTATCCAGTTTCCAATCTTCCTTTTTTAAATGCAAAATCGGGAGTCTTCTTTTTATAAAAGCAATACACATAAGTGAAGATACGAATTGCGAGATTATAACAGCGATTGCTGCGCCCTCAACGCCCATTTTGAAATACATAATAAAAGCCACCGCAAGAACAATGTTCAGCAAAGAAGCTATTATCAACACATAGAGAGGCGTTTTGCTGTCGCCCAGTGCTCTGATTACAGAAGAAAGAAGGTTATAAAGGTTCGTAGTCCAAAGTCCGTATATAATCACGGAGATATATGTATAAGCATCCTTAAATATCTCCTGAGGAACATTCATCAACGCAAGAATCTTTGGCAGTGAAAATATCAAAATAACCGTAAATACGGTAGTGAAGGCAAAGCTCAACACCGTAGATACAGCAACTGATTGTCTGAGCCCGTCTATGTCTTTTGCGCCGAATCTCTGTCCTGTAACAACCGCAAAGCCGTTGGTCAGCCCGACCAAAATAAACATAAGCATAAAAAACAATGGTGCTGTTGCACCAACCGCAGCAAGAGCATTCAAACCAATCAGCCGTCCGACAATGACGATGTCTGCAAGGTTATATAGCTGTTGGAAAATATTTCCTATCAGCAAAGGAACTGAAAATAGTAAGATGAGCTTGATGGGGTCACCCTTGGTCATGTCCTGAATCATTTGTTTGCTCCCTACACCCCGGTTATTAGTTTCGTTAGTTTTATTTTCGCACGAAAAATCAGATTAATCTAATTTGTGTATTGTTGTTTAGCATTTGGGTGCAGTGGTGACTGCAACCTCTAAGTTATTGTGTTATGTGAGATCCCGTAAAATATGTAACAAACAGCACCCAAAACTTATTGCCCGGGACGGCTAAAATCTCTTGTCGCTACTGGAAAAGTCTTGTCAGGTGCATCCAACCTACATTGCAATGTAAGACTACAGAGCGTTTTTGCCTTTTTCCCTCTGCACATTTTTTATGGTTGTTTTTACATTGCCATCAGCGTAGAAGTTTTTAGGCTCGAGATACATTTTTATGCTGTCTGCTTCGATAATTCTGTTAATCTGTTGAATTTTTGAACGTCCGATAAAGACAATTTCGTTAAGTTTTTTAGTCTTTGGATCAGGGTACACTGTAGCTTTTGGCCCTCTTGCATCGTAGTCTTTATAGATTACGTGCACAGCACCACTCGCCATCAGGATACCAGTTTTGTTGTTGAATTCCTGACGTGCAGACCATACGTTTATCCTAGAGCCGTTCATAAGAACGTTTGAATGTGCGTTGCCGATTGCAAATGCCTCATCTCTAATTACATCATAAACAAACTCATTCGCTGTAACAACACTGTCCTCTTGTTTGATTCTGCCGTTTCCTAAAAGAACAATTTTTTGTAAGTCGCCTGCTTTGTTCAAATAAGCAACCGCTTTGTTTGAGTATGTTTGAGCATCTTTATAATTGATAATTACATTGCCTGTTGCAGTCAGGACTTTTGAATTTGTGTCATATTCCTGTGTATCAGCTGTGATTACTACAGTAGGTTTTTTTTGAAAGTCTTCTGTAACGGTTGTTTGGGTATTACCTTCCGCTCTTATAGTTTTTGTAATCAAAGACATTTTAAGGATATTGGCTTTAACTTCATTAGTCTTGCCTTTTTTTACTTCAATAACATACGGTTTGTCGAAAATTGTAGCATCAGTAAGTTTCTGAGTTTTGGGGTCGATATTAACTTCCGCACGAGGGCCTTTCACAGTAATGTCTTCAAAAAGAATCTGGACATTGCCGTCAAACTTTGCCTTGTTCTCTTCCATTTTAAAAGACTGTTTGTCAGCAGTAATGGTCAAGTCAGAGGCAAAAACAACCAATGACGCCAACGCGCATATAAGTAACCCTATTAAAATTTTAAAATAGTTTTTCATTTTTCATATTCCCTTTGCTATAAAGTTCCGTTTTGGATCTGCCGATAATTTTTATTCTTTTCTGGTTATTAGCTAAAATAGCCTTATCACTGAATGTTCTGATTTCACCTTTTTTACTTATAACCACATTTCCCTGAGCAACTATGTCTTCATCACGCCCCTCCCAGACAATTCTGTCTGCCGTGGCATCCGTTCCGTCTTTATAAATTATATATGTATCTTCATACAACACAACTCTTTTTGAAGTTTCGTCAAATGTTCCTTTAGTCGATTGCATACTAACTATAACTTTACCTTCATCATAGAAGTTTCCCACTAAATCGTATAATATTGCAACCTTATTTTTGTTGTCATAATAGCCAGACTCAGCATATAATTCCCAATACTTTTGGTCGTCCTTGGTTTCTGTTATGACGAGGTTCTGTATGTTTAGCTCCTGTTTTTCGGTATTATCGTTCAGAACTTCTTTTTTGAAGTTTCTGGTAATAACACCCGCAGCAATGAAGGCCCAAATACACCCTATAACTACCGTAGATAATATAACAATATATGCGATTTTTCGTTTCTGCATAAGTCGATTGTATCATGATAACAATCTCATTATTTGTCATTGTTACAATATATTTAGGTGAGTTTAGAAACTGAGAAATAGATAATATTTATTATGTAATATTAGTCATTGCGCTTGTTCGCGAAGCGGCGATAGCGAAGCAATCCAGACAACCACATCTTTCACTGTCATGCCGCACTTGATGCGGCATCTGTCACATTGATATCGTAAGCTTGAAGCTTTCAAACCTAAATTATTACCTTTGCCTCCGGGCTTGGGCTGTAGACGAGGGACGAGTTGTACAGACCAGGATACTTGAACAGGTGCGGGGACTCCGTCCAGGGGGGCTTTTTGTTAAAAAGCCCCGCAACTCACTATTTACTAATCACGCTGTTGGGTTAAAACCCAACCTACTCTACAGCCTCAAGTGTTGTCGTGAGGCCATTTTTGCGGCGCCAACCCGGTTGCTCGAAAACAAGTTTTCTGAAAAAGAAGGCAAAACTTCCGACCGGATACTCCATTCAATATTTCCTAGGCTTAATCTTAACCTGGCAACCTCGCAAACTCGGCTCTTTGAGCCTCAGACAGTGCGAGGTAATCGTCATTTCGCCAAGAAAATAAGTGAAGCTACGTATATGGTCGGGGAGAACGTTGTTACATCCGTAAATTTTGGAGTTGTTTTGCAATTTACATAATAAATATTATCAACTATTAACCACATATTTATCCAAATGTTCCTTCAACTCTTTCAAAAATTGAGGAATATCAGGGTTTTTGACCACATCATGGAGAGAGAATGTCGGCAAACGTTTCATACCACAGAACTCCTGGAGTTTGTGCATCGCAACAATAACCTCATCCACATCTCTGCCATTGAAGAATCCCGGCGGATCATCGAACGCAAATAAAGGCGAATTCCAGGTCAGAGAGTACATATATTTTTTGTCTTTAAACAGTCCGCCATCGCCGTAAGTTTCAGACCCTTGATAAAAAACGCCATAGGCATAAATTTCATCTATATATTTTTT
>JAVBRY010000061.1:0-9285 GCA_031547505.1 Candidatus Gastranaerophilaceae bacterium
TTGTGACATTGTCTATATTGGCAACATCATTGTAAACAGTATTTAAATCAACAGCTGCTTCAACATCCTTCAGCTCAATCGTCATTCTGTTAGGAGAGATGATATTCTTTTTCATCTCCGCCGCAGAATCGGTTTTAAAAACAACAGCATATCCGTCTTTCGCAGCATTGACCTGAACTTCGGACAGCGTGTTAGCTTGCGCCCCCGTTATGCCCATGGCAATAAAAAGCGCAATCCCTATAAATCTTTTCCCTAATTTTTCGATACTTCCCATACTCTTCTATATACTCCCCAAGAGTTTTTACTCAACATCTCCGCGGTCTTGGTTTCCGCTTCACAATACAAGAATACTTTTTCCCAAAAACAAAAACATCAACCCCCTGGTCAAAACTTTTATATTGACCATATGGTTAATGCTTTTGTTGTTTTGCTATATAAAGATATTTTTATTAATCAGCACTAAAGGCTTTTACAGCTGACTTGAATCTTTCACCTATTCCTTTTTTCGGCTTAGGGTCTTCAAAATCTTCCGCAGGCACTTTTAGGGCAGCGTTTTTATTCAGTCTGAATAAATCAGGGCTACTTGGTCTTTCCGAATCGGTGTTCGTAGCAACTTTTGCAATATCATTATTTTCTTGAATTTTGCCTTTTTTAATATTCAAATCATTTGAAATAGTGCTCAAATATTCACGTTTATTATTTTTCAAAGTAATTGTGATGTTGCCGTCTTTGTCAGCAGTTAAATTATACTTTTTTGCAATTTTTTCATTTGCTATAAGTTTTTCAATTCTTGCCTGAGCAGCTTTTTCTTTTTCAGTCGGCTTCTGTTGAGTTTTGTTATTTTGCCAGTTTAATGTACCACCAAGTGAATCAAGCTCACTAGCCTGATTACCGGATACGCTGCTTGTAAATGTTGCGTCTGTATTGGCATTAATTTTTGAAATTTCCATTAATATTTTCTCCTTTATGATACCTTCCACATAAATACACAAAATACATGTGCGGGCACAGTATGCCCTGATATTTATGTCGGCATTTTTGTAATTTTCTTGAATTGCTTCAAATCAAAAACAAAACTCTGTTACATTTGTTAACATTGTCATTGCGAGTGACCAGCGGGAGCGCAGCAATCCAGACAGATAAAACCAGCTAAGTCAGGGAGCCTAATAACCTTGCTATTTGTGAGTTCCTGGATTGCTTCGCCAAATAATTTATTTGGCTCGCAATGACGCTAGGCAGCCCGCAAGGTAAGGTTCTTATGCTAACAAATTCAGCTTGCCTTGTTCATTAGACATAAACAGGCCGTCTTTGACATTTCTGTCCTGCATCATTTTAACTCCCATCATCTGGAATGTTGCAGAACTGTTTGCTGTCTGCATACTGACAGGTGGTGATGTTCTCGATGCCGATGCTACTGATATCGGTGATATTCCGCCTATTGGCGCCATAATGTTCTCCTCAAATTAGCTCGCTTTTCTATATTTATATAAACGTTTTTTATGAGAAAAAATTGCGTTTATTTTTATAACTAACATCCAACTTTACGTCATCCTGCTTGCTCGCGAAGCGGTGATAACGTACTTGTTCAAGTATCCTGATTTGTATGACTCCTACGTCGTCTGCAACTCAAGCAAGGACTCCGGATGCTGCCAGGATTCTTGTCATACTCCCGAGATTCTTCGCCCTCTCACAAAACTTGCCATTTAGGCAACTTTTGCTCGGCAGAGTGCTCAGAATGACGCCCAAAAAATAATACTTCAGATATTATTAAGTTTGTAAACAGTGAATCTATGGATTTAAGCAATTTTTAGAGCGCAATTGTTTTTATATAAATATATAGGGAAAACTATGGGAAAATTTTAGGATGACACCAATTAAACCGATAAAATCAGTTGAATTACAGCAATACGAAGCTGGATTAATTCCGAAAGACACGATGTCCGATGAACTTAGTCGTAAAATAAGCAATAGTGCCAGCAATTACGCAAGTGACATGACAAAATGGAACAAAGAATTTGCAGAATGGCAAATTAAAAATAATGATCAATATTTAAGTAAAATATTGGGCGGAATAAATACTGAATGCTACAACTTATACGATGTTAATGGGACACTTAACCAAATCGCATCTGCTCGTTTTCATGGCAATTCTAACATTCATAGCAGTGCTATTGATGCAAAATTACAAGCAGCAAGAAGCAATATTTCTCACTTAGAAGAAATGAAGCTCAAATTTCAACAAGATGAAAAAGGGCAATATTGCAAAGTAAACTTGGATTTGCAAAAAAATAATAATATGGACAATCCATATAAAGTCAAAGTTGGCGGTGAGGACAGACTTCACGGTCTTGCTTAATTAATATTCGCCAAACAAATCATACTCATCCGCACCTGTGATTTTTATATTTTCAATATCACCGGGTGTTAGGTCTTTGTCTGTTTTTATATAAACAAGTCCGTCTATCTCAGGCGCATCCCGATATGAGCGTGCAATCACATGTCCGCCCTGTTCATCTTGAGTCAGGGCTTCGATTATACAGGGAATTA
This sequence comes from Candidatus Gastranaerophilaceae bacterium, assembly GCA_031547505.1. GTDB lineage: Bacteria > Cyanobacteriota > Vampirovibrionia > Gastranaerophilales > Gastranaerophilaceae > JAVBRY01. Next base: position 2,548 of record JAVBRY010000061.1, read on the forward strand.
TTTCTCCGATAAATGATTCGTTTATTGATTTTGAAATGCCTTGCTGGAGCTTCAGAACCTTATTCTTTCGCTGTTCTTTTATTTTTGCAGGTACTTGTTCAGGCAGACTGTATGCGATTGTGTTTTTTTCTTTTGAAAATTCAAACACACCGAGTTTGTCGAATCGCATTTCTTCAACAAATTTATATAAATCCTCGAAATCCTCTTCCGTCTCGCCTGGATATCCGACAATGAGAGTTGTTCTGATTGCTATTTCAGGAATTTCTTTTCTGAGTTTTTTAATTAATGCCCTATAATCCATCACAGGACGCTTCATCGCTTTTAGAACACTTTTTGAAGAATGCTGCAAAGGCATATCAAGATATTTAACCACCTTGTCACAGTTTTTTATTGCATCAATCAAATCATCGTCAATCAAAGACGGATACGTGTACATCACACGAATCCAGCTGATAGTTTCGATTTTGTTCAGTGCTCTTATGAGCTCTGCAAGTTTTGGTTTTTTGTACAAATCTATACCGTAACTCGTGGAATCCTGCGCTATAAGGATAATTTCAGAAACACCTTTTTCGCCTAACTGCTTTGCTTCTTCAATTATTTTCTCCATCGGGCGAGAAACATAAGGACCGCGAAGTTTTGGGATTATGCAGTATCCGCACTGATAGCTGCACCCTTCTGCTATTTTTATGTAAGAGCTTGAACCTACGGTTATTTGTTGGCGTTGGACATTTTCAGGGTAAGAATATACGGGTTTTTCAGAAATCTGTTCCGTATATTTTTCGCCGTTAGCAACACTTTTCACCACTTCAACAATTTTTTCTATATCCGTTGTCCCTATCATAGCAACAGCTTCAGGGATTGCTTTTTTCAATTCGTTCTTGTGTTTTTGAGGAAGGCATCCCGTGATGATGACTTTTTTTCCTGCTTCCACCATCTCAAGAATCGACTGTACCGATTCTTTTTCGGCATCGTGAATGAATGAACAGGTGTTAACAATCACTATATCAGCCTTTGTTTCATCAAGGGTAATCCCTAACCCTGCATCAGAAAGCATCCCGAGCATAAGCTCTGAGTCGATAAGGTTTTTTGCACAGCCGTGGTTTAATAAAGCGATTTTTTTCCAGTTATTCATTTATTGTTTTTCCAACCTTTAGGTCAATTTTATATGAAACATGGCATATTGATAATGCTTATCAAATTGTCATTCCTGCGGAGGCAGGAATCGCTTAATTTAAATTCGAAAGCTTAAAGCTTGTGATGTCAGTTGGAAAGATGCTGAATACTGTAGATTGTATAATATTGCGCAGCTTAACGCTTCAGCATGACAACACGAGGGATGCTTCGGGATGACAAAGTTGTGATATTTTAAAAGGTAAATAGCCTGTTTTTCCTTTATTTATTATATTTTTTTACCCTAGTGATTAGCCTCACTCGGCTATAAGAATTCGACGAGTTTTCTAATATGCTTTCTAATATGAAGCTTCATATGAAAACAGTTATTATGGCGGTATTTGTATGTATATTGACCCATGCCGGCGCTTATTGCGACGACGGTTTGATATGGAATTATAAGAAGGATGATTTCTTAAACTATCTGAAAAATGAAGACCCGAAGCAGATAGAAGAACGCCAGCAAATACTTGATGATGAGGTAAAAAAAGCGCTGGATATAAACCTTCTGCCCGTAAATCTTGAAGACTGTGCTGCTATAGCATTGCAAAACAGTGCTGCTTATAAAGTTTCAAAATCAAGACGCACTGAGGCAAAGTGGATATATGCAAATTCAATGGGTTTTCTTATCCCCGAAGTTTATTATAGATACCAATATCAAGACGTAAGCGGTACAGTTCTGGTTGGAGGGGTTTTAATAGATAGTATTCACTATAACCCAGTGTACAGTGGGTTTGTTTTCGAGTATCCGATTCTTGCAGATTTCAGACAATATTTTCTTGCTGCAAGCAAAAAAAATCTCTTAAAGGCGATGGACCACAATGTTAATTATACAAAAGAAGATTTACTGCTGCGTACGGCTGTGGCGTATTATGACCTGCTTGAATCGAAGCTGAGCATAGAGGTTTTGATAGTTAACCTTCGTGACAGACAAGAACAGCTGAGACTTATGAAAGCACGTTTTGAAATAGGTATAGGTACAAAGTTCGATGTACTAAGAGCCGAAGCAGAGTCAGCAAGAGCAAAACAACAGGTTATCACTGCATTAAACGATTTGAGACTGAGACAGGCATTTCTTGCAAATACAATAGGTATAGATGTAACAACCACCTTGTACCCGACAGAAACCGGCTTAACGCCAAGAGATTTAATGGACAAAAAACAAGACATAGACTCACTTTATAACATTGCACTGGTAACAAGAGAAGATATAAAGGCAAAAGAAAAAGAAGTTCGTTCACTCAACTACTTAAGAAAAATGAACTATGCAGATTTTGCACCTCAGGTTTACTTGTCTTACGAACACGCAAGAGTAGGTGCAACACAATATGGTAGTCTGCGACCAAACTATATATACAGCTTAAATGCCGTTGTACCTTTGGGTAAAAAAATGGGCTACGGAACGATTACTCAAGAAAAAGCTGATGCTGCACGGCTTTATACGGCAGAATTAGAATTAGCTCAATTAAAAGCAGATGTCAAAGAGTCTATATTAACTTCGTATTACAGCTCACGCTCCGCCACAGAAAAAATAGATGCCAGTGAAAAAGAAGTAACATCGGCTGATGAGAGTTTACGTTTTTCGCTTGTTGGATTTGACGTGGGAACGACAACATTCATCGATGTTTTAAATTCACAGACCACAAAAACACAAGCACGAATGGCTCTTATCAGTTCCATCGTCGAGTATAACAAAGCCCAGACACGTATGCTCTTTGATTCCGGCACTTTAACCACAAAAAGTATGTTAAAAGACTATGACGCACCTACGCATCTGCACTATAAAATTGACCCGTGCGACTAGAGATGTCACCCCGCTGTGTGATTATATAATGCCGTAATAATTTATTTTTGAGCGGGGTCTGGAATCACGTTTTTAGATACCGCTCAGAGATATACCAAAGTGTATTTCACAGCTTGACACAGCGGTATGACATTTTTATCTGAGCGAGGTCTGAAAAATTAAAACAACAACTGTGTCATAACCAAAAATCTATTTATATCAGGACCGCCGTTTGGGTTTTGGGTAAAAATATAGTTCGATGCTATTTTTACTCTGTTCCCGCGGATATAGTAATTTAGCCCTAAAAGATATGAATTCACTCTGTCATGATTCAAAGAAAGATTTGGCTGAAGCTGGTCATAACCCACCAAAAGCTGTACTTTAGGGTGGACAAAATATCTGACATCAGCATAAAAACCGCCGGCTTTGTTGTTTGAATTGTATGTACCGTTGTAGCCGTCAGCGTGAGAATATTCAAACTCTGCTGCGAATTTTTTGTATTCATAACCCGCGTACCCGCCAAGAACAGTGTAAGTATAGTCTTTTTTGCCGTGTTGTGCTCCTGCGCCGACTAAAAGCGTTCCGTATTTGTCTCCGAAATTAGCTAAGGGCTTGAAATTCACCCACCCGATTGTTTCAGCGCCTTTGAACATATCTGTCATAAAACGTGCACTGTCATAGAATCCGACATTATAATTTAAATACTTGAAATCACCTGTGTGCTGAGCACCAAAAGCACGGGCGTTACTGAAAATTGTAGAAATAGAAGGGCGGTAAATAAACCTCAAATCATACTGCGAAGCGCACCCTCCCATACCTATAGGCACCCTGTTCTGTCCTATTAGAAGTTTTGTGTTGTCAGAGGTTTTTGTTTGAATGTATACATCCGAGAATATCGTCTGAAAGCCGTCATAGCCTGAAACATCACGAAGCGGATTGAACATAACTTTAAAGTTCGTTGTTTCATTCAAATCACCCGTAAACCACAAATGTGTATCCAAAAATTTAAACTTAGTGTAGCCTGAGCCTTCTGTAGGATAGTTAGCATCTGTCAGCATTTGAACTGCGCCGTTTAGTCTGAAGTTCTGAATATATTTTGTGTCGAGCTTTAATATCGCCGAATCTTCGGAAAAAATCTTCTCAATCCAGCCCTCCTTCACCTCAGCAGCTTCTGCAATGTTTGGTTCATTGAGTTCAAGCTGAATTTCATACGGCTCATTGTCGACTGTTATCGGTTGAATTTCTTCACAAAATGCCTGCTGAATATTCGAAAATTGGCAAAATGTAACAATTGCGAAACAAATTGTAAAATTTAATAAAAAATTGAAAAATCTCATCACTGTTTTGTTTTTATCTCTCTATAAATATTATTCCATAGTTATTTAAAAAAGGGGTGTATAAATTAAAAATTTTATAGTAAATTATTAATTACTAAATACCTCTGGAGATTTTATGTTAAATGTTAAAATTAAAGACACTTAAAGTTCGTAAAAGATACCATCGTGACGATGATACAGGAGTCAAAGCACCCCTGGTTGAAGCGTTGGAAAAATTCTACCACAACCCGATGGTACAGTTTCACATACCCGGTCACACCGGCGGACAGGCAGCATACACTCCGTTTAGAGAACTTATTGGCCCCAGAGCCCTCTCACTTGATACAACAGATGAATTTGATAATTTAGGTACATTGCACCCGGCAACAGGTCCGATTAAAGAAGCGCAGGATCTTGCAGCAATTGCATTCGGTGCACAAAAAACATTTTTCTTAGTTGGTGGTTCAACAGTAGGAAACCTCGCACTTGCAATGGGTTTGACTAAAGAAAACCAAAAAGTCATAGTGAACAGAAACTGCCACCGCTCAATCCTCACAGGGATGATTATTTCAGGTGCAGAGCCTGTTTGGGTTACACCTGAAAAACTTGAAGAGTGGTCTTTGTGGGGTGAGGTTGAACCTGAAAATATAGAAAAAGCTTTAAAAGAAAATGACGATATTGCGATGGTGTGGATTACAAACCCCACATACGAGGGTGTTGTAAGTGACATCAAAGCAATCTCTGCTATTTGTAAAAAATATGATGTACCGCTGATTGTGGATGAAGCACACGGAAGCCTTTGGAATTTCAACAAAAACCTTCCGACCTCTTCTCTTCATTTAGGCGCAGACGCGGTTGTGCACTCCATGCACAAAACCGGCGGAAGTATGTCACAGAGTTCTATGCTCCACATAGCGCATAATTCAAAGTTCGATGTCGAAAAAATTGAAAAAGCGATACAGCTTCTTCAAACAACAAGTCCGTCTATGCTTCTTATGGCAAGCTTGGATGCTGCACGTGCAAACCTTGAATCTAAAAGAGGTAAAAGACAGCTGAAAAAGACCATCCAATACGCAGCTTATATCAGAGGCAAATTGAGTAAACTCAAAGGAGTTCAGTGTCTTGAGCCTTGTGAAAAGTACAATCGAGACATCACAAAAATATTTATCAAAGTTGATGGGCTTTCAGGCAAAAGGCTTGAGAGTATCTTAGAAATCGATTACAACATAGAAATCGAAGCCGCAAGTGACGAGGGTGTTTTGTTCCTCGTAAACATCGGTAACTCTAAGAAAGAGATAAAATACCTTGTCGACTGTATCGAAAAAATTGTTGAGCTGAAATATTCAGATATCTATTACATCGAGAAAAGAAAGCATATGCCGATGGTTACACCGCAGATTGTGATGAAACCGCGTGAAGCTTTTTACAGCGACAAAGAAACTATCCCGAAAGAACAGGCTGTCGGACGTATTTGTTCGGAAGTTATCGCCGAATGCCCCCCGGGTATTTCTATCCTTTTGCCTGGCGAGCTTATTACAGAAGCGCATTTGCCTTATTTGAATGAATATAAGTTTATTGAAGTGATTAAGTAAGGACTGTCATTGCGCTTGTTCGCGAAGCGGGAATGTAATGACGAAGTAATCCAGAAAAAAGCATTAGTCTGGATTGCCACACTCCCGTTGGTCGTTCGCAATGACGCAAGTAGAATAGTAGGATGCAGTTACTACTGCAAAATACTGAGTGTTCTGCTATAATAAAATATTGTGAAATCCATATTTTAGAAGCGGAGGCAATAGTTGAGATTTAAAATTCGTGATCCCAAAGAAGCCAAGCAGGTATATTTATTGTATGAAATTATCAAAATATTTCTTTTGCTTCTTATGTTTGCTCTGCTTATTATTTTTATTTTTGACTTATCGTTCGAAATTGAGCCATTGATTCAATATCTTCTTATCGGCATGGCATTATTCTTGTTTGTCGGAATGTGTTTTATAAAATTCAAAAATAAATTCCCTGACAACGCAATCAAAGAGTTGGCAATTGATGAAACAGGTGTAACATTTATAAGATTTTTTGGCAAAGTTAAAACAGAAGAAAAAATTCCTTATGAAGAGATAAGAGAGTTTTCAATGGACATAAATATAGAAAAAACAATGGGAAGAATTGTGAATGACATTGTACTGGTTTTTACATTTGAAAACGGAAATATGATAACTCTAAATCATGGCCTTACCCTCTCTAATGCGCTGAATAATGACCAAGTAATCAAAGATATTTTTAAATATAAAAAGTATTTTAAAAATATTCAGAGTAAGTTTATAGGCCCGAATCACGGTGTCGATATACAAAGATTGATGAAATACGAAAACAATTATGAAGAAGCTAAGGCTGCAGAATTTAAAGATAGTTTGATTGTGGCCGGTATAACAATTATAGTTGTATCGATTCTTTTGCTGTGTTATTTTTTTC
>JAVBRY010000248.1:0-8237 GCA_031547505.1 Candidatus Gastranaerophilaceae bacterium
AATCTTTGCAAGACTTTCTTGTAAATACAAGCTGCTTGCAAAACGAAAATTGCCTTTTGAAATGTTTTTTTGTCTGATTTCTCCGGCAAAATCATACAAACCGTCAAACAAATACATATGGATTTGCTGCAAACCTTTTAGTGTGCCGGTTTCTATAGAATTGATTACATCCGAGTCGAATAATTCATATGCCTTTTGTTTGCTAAGGTTATCAATTTCATTCATACTGCTTTGTTCCCCTGTTGACGACTATAATATATTTTACCATATAAGCTATAAAGTAGGTTGGGTTTGACTACTTTTCGAGGCGAGAGACGAGCCATAGGAAATGTCCCTACTCGGTAACCCAACAGCATGATTTCGGGTCTTGCCCCCCGACCACTAATTTGCAAATCGTTTTTTAATCGCTTCTGCAATAGCCATTGCCACACGATGATCCAAGCCATCCGGGAGTATTTTGTCCGGTGAAAGTTCCTCGTCTGAAATCAAAGACGCAATAATAAATGCGCATTCGAGCTTAATGTCATTTGTTACTTTAGGAATACCGCCATCGAGAACACCTTTCATCAACCCTGGATAAGCCAGCGAGTTGTTTACCTGATTAGGGAAATCACTTCGTCCTGTTGCTACAATATATGCCCCTGCCTCTTTCGCTTCGTCAGGCATGATTTCAGGGATTGGGTTCGCTAAAGCGAACACAACAGCCTTAGGCGCCATTGATTTAATCATTTCTTTTGTGACGAGATTTCCGCGTGAAACACCTATGAAAACGTCAGCGTTTTTAATAATTTCAGTTAGGTTACCCTGTTTACCTTCAAGGTTGGTGAATTTGGCAATGTCTTCAAGGTTTTCGTTGTTTTGTGGGCGGTCTTTATAGACAACGCCTTTGCTGTCACACAGATAAATATTTTTTGCACCTGCGAAGGACAAGAGTCTTGCGATAGCGCTTCCGGCAGCTCCTGCGCCATTTATAACAATCTTTATATCGGAAATCTCTTTTCCCGTGAGTATAAGCGAATTCAAAAGCCCCGCCATCACAATAATTGCCGTACCGTGCTGGTCATCGTGGAAAACAGGAACACTAAGCGTATCAATCAAAGTGTTTTCAATCTCAAAGCACTGCGGTGCAGCGATATCTTCAAGGTGGATGCCGGAGAAAGATTCTTCTAAAAGCTGTGCAATTCTTATTATCTCTTTTGGCGTTTGTGTCTTCACAGACAAAACCATCCCATCCACATCCGCAAATTCAGAATACAGTGCAATCTTACCTTCTAAAATAGGAATAGAAGCGCACGCTCCGATGTTTCCAAACCCTAAAACCGAAGTCCCGTCAGAAATTACGCCCAACGGTTTGATTCTTTTTTCTTCCGTGAGTTCTGTCTCAATCACCCCGCCTGCAAGCTCATGCAGTTGAAGTGACTTTTCCGAGATATCTCCGTTGAGCTTTGACGGGTCGAGCATAAATACATTTCTTGCTATAGCGCCGAAAAAATCTCTTAAATCAGGTACAGGCTCAACAAGAACAGGAATCTCAAGCCCGAACTCAATACCCTTGACAAAGTCGGCAATAAGGCTCAAATCCAATGCACAGAAATTCTGTTCAATATTTTCAATAATAAACTTCAAATCTTCTTCAGATTTTTCTTTTAAAACAAGTGGATATGCATCAATCAAAAGAGTGCTTTTTAAGAATAATGCGCGCTTTAATGCAGTTTCATACTCAAAAGAAAACACCGCAACAGAGTTGATTTTGTTGGTTAAAACAGAAACCATTTCGGGGTCTTCTTTTATTTTCAAGCACGAAGAACCTACTCCCGGTGTATAAACCAGTGAAAGAACCTCGCTATCTGTTATTGGTATCTTTGTAGTAATTTTAAACCCTTCAAACTGTGCCACTTCTTTGTTTCCCCTATTCTCTTACTTTACTTTCTTCGCCTTTAATGAGTCTTTTAATATTTTCTCTGTGTAAATAAATTATATAAACCGCTCCTACCGCACAATACACAACATATCCGATAGGCTGTTTAAAGAAAAACATCAAAACCGGAGATAGCGCTAACGCAATGATAGAGCCCAGAGAAACGTATTTTGAGATATAAGTGATTACCGCCCAAATCAAGGCTATCGAAAGTCCTACAGGCCAACATAGTGCAAGGATTGTTCCGACTCCTGAGGCAACGGACTTTCCGCCTGTGAATTTAAGAAATATTGATTTGCTGTGTCCGAGGATTACGAATATTGCTGCCAGAACGGGCGTCAAACCCCACTGCTGATATGCGTGCAGAAAATATACAGCAAGCAGTACAGGAACTGCACCTTTTAAGGCATCCAATACCATTACGGCAAAAAACCATTTTTTGCCGAGCACTCTTTTAACGTTCGTAGCGCCTGTCGAGCCCGAGCCGACTTCTCGTATATCCTGTCCTGTCATAAGTTTCACGACAATATACCCGGTCGGGATTGAGCCGATAAGATACCCTATAAGAACAGCCAAAATTACATCTATCATACGTCCTCCGTTATGGATAAGTTTATCACTAAAATAAAGCGGCTACTACAATAATATTTTATACGCCTCATGCGCGTTGTATGAGCTTCTTACGAGCCCTGATGCGATAATTTCTTTTATCCCTGACCTTTTGGCGAGTATTCTTACTTTCTCAAAATCCTCTTCGGTATAGTATTTTTCCACAACAAGGTGCTGCTTTGATGGCTGCATGTATTGTCCGACTGTTACTATATCACAGTTTACAGCACTCAAGTCCTTGAAGGTTTTTTCCAATTCTTTAAAATTCTCTCCCAATCCCGCCATTAGGCCTGACTTTGTGACCATTTCAGGATTTTTTATTTTTATGTAGGCTAAAAATTCTAACGACCTTTTGTAAATAGCCACCGGCGTTTGTAATACCATTGGGCGGGCTTTATGGTAAAGGTTTTCAACGGTCTCTATATTGTGGTTAAAAACATCGGGCTTTGCCTCAATAACAATATCTATCAGCTCTTTTTTACCCTCAAAATCAGGTGTCAAAACCTCTATCTTTATTTCAGGTGACAACTTTCTGATTTCTCGAATAACATTTGCAAAGTGCTCTGCGCCGCCGTCAGGCAAATCATCTCTGGTAACAGAAGTTATCACCGCATATTTCAAATCCAGTTCTTTAATTGCCTGTGCGATTTTTTTTGGTTCATCTGTGTCTATAGGCTGTGGCACTCCGCTTTGGATATTGCAGAATCTGCAGTTTCTTGTGCAGATATTTCCCATGATTAAAAACGTTGCGGTGTTTTTAGAGTAGCATTCCGCTTTGTTCGGGCATCGTGCCGCTTCGCAGACTGTATTCAGGCATTTGTCTTTTAAAATCGAACGCACTAGTTTTGTCTTTTCTGTGTCGACGATTCCTCTTTTTAAGTACTCGGGCAGCCTTGTTTTCAATTCACTCAATTTGCTCATTGTGCCCTCGGCAGACTCAATGACAAATTATCCAAGCCCAAAACCGCCTCAAAAATCCCTTCAGAATAAGTCGGATGCGCAAATGTTGTCTCAAGAATTTTTTCAACAGGAATCTCATTATCTATCATCAATGCGAACTGTTGAATCAACGCAGAAGCTTCAGGTGAAACAATATGCGCCCCAATAATTTTTTCGTTAACGGACAAAACTTTTATCAGCCCGTCGATTTCATCGTCCGCCTGAGCCTTGCCCAATGCTGCTACAGGAAAACAAGAAACCTTATAATCCTGTCCTTCCAAGAACAGTTCAGATTTACCGACCCATGCAATTTCAGGTGAGCCGTATACTACACAAGGAATTTTACAGACATCAAAATGTGCGGATTTTTTATCGACAATATAATCTACGGCTCCAATAGCCTGATGGACAGACGCATGCGCGAGCTGCATTTTCCCATTCACATCCCCTATCGCATAAATATTTTCAATGTTGGTCTGGAAATTTTCGTTTACTGCAACAAATTTGCCGTTTAATTTCAATTCAAGATTTGCAATCCCGGGCAAAACAGGCTCCCGCCCTGCTGCAACAATAACCATATCAGGTTCGAATTCGGTAGTTTGCGCTGTTGTCATGTCTGCGCCGACAGGCTTTAGATAAACTTTTTTATTTTCAATTTTTTCGACTAAGGTTTCTTTAAAGAACTTAATTTTATCTTTTTTAAACAACCTCTCGAGCCTTTGCGAAACAGCTTCATCAGCTGATGGCAAGAGGTTTTTTGCAATCTCCACAACAGTAACATTTTTGTTCAACGATGAAAGAATTCTTGCCCATTCAACGCCGATAGCACCCGAGCCGACAATCAAAATGTTCTCCGGCAATCTTTCACAGCACAACAGTTCGTCAGAGTTCAATATAAACTCTCCGTCAGTCTCGAGCCCTTTGATTTGTGCAGGTTTTGCACCTGTGGCGATGATTATGTTTTTGCATTCGAAAGCTTCTTCACCAGCAAGGATTTTGTTTTCAGAAACTATTTTTGCCTCAGAATCAACAATTTTCACATCAAAGCTGAGGATTAATTTTCGTAAACTGTTTTGAATCATTTGAGTGACATCGTTTTTGCGGTTGAATATTTATTCGTAGTCACAGGAATAATTATCTATAGTTATACCTAATTTATCAGCTTTTTTCAGGCTTTTGAATAAATCCGTACAGTGCAGAATGACTTTTGTCGGGATACATCCTCGATTTAGGCATGCGCCGCCGACACAGTCTTTTTCAAAAAGCACAACCTTAAGACCTTCTTGCACAGCACGAAGCGCTGCACTGTATCCACCCGGTCCTCCGCCTATAACTCCAATATCAAAAACATTTTCCATTCCATGATTATACACTAAAAAGTGCGTGATGGCATGACGTAATTTTATTGGCGGTGGGCTGGCAAGCCCACCCTACTTGCTAATGGGCAAGCATTAATAACATGTATTAAATACGTCATTCTGAGCGAAACGCACCTGTCCAAGTATCCTGAGTTGTATGACTTCTTCGTCGTCTACAACTCAAGCAAGAATCTCTGCAAACCGCGGAGATCCTTCGGGCTTTGCCCTCAGGATGACGAAATTTAATGCTAAAGAATACTATACTTAAATTCCCTACACACAAGCAGTTTGAGATTTTCTTACTGCCTGAACAACTGTGTTTACAACCGTTCTTTGTTCTTCTTCCGTAAGTTCAGGGAACATCGGAAGGCTCAAAACAAGCTTAGTGTTTGCTTCTGTGTGAGGCAAAGAACCTTCTTTAACACCAAGATATTCGTGAACTTTTTGTAAGTGTAAAGGCACAGGATAATAAATCATCGCACCAACACCTGCCTCTTGAAGCAGTTTGTGCACTTCGTCACGGTTTGGAACTTTTATTGTGTACTGGTGGTATACGCAGTGCGTGTTATCGAGCTCTTTTGGAGTTTCGATTTCAGAATACTGAGCGAACAACTCGTTGTATCTATATGCGTTTTCACGTCTTTTGTTGTTCCATTCGTTGATATAGTTCATTTTTACTCTTAAGATTGCTGCTTGGATTTCGTCAAGACGACTGTTCACACCGATTTCGTCGTGGTAATATCTTACCGCTCCGCCGTGGTTTCTAAGAGAAATCATTCTGTCTTTTAAGTAGTTTGAGTTTGTTGTAGCGATACCACCATCGCCCATTGCACCGAGATTTTTTGTCGGGTAGAAGCTGAAGCAGTTGATGTCGCCGAATGTACCGACTTTTTTGCCTTTGTATTCAGCGCCTACTGCCTGGCAGCAGTCTTCGATTACGTACAGGTTGTAGCGTTTTGCGATATCCATAATAACATCCATATCACAAGGCTGCCCGTATAAGTGAACAGGGATTATAGCTTTTGTTCTCGGAGTGATTTTTGACTCAAGAGCTGCCGGGTCGAGGTTGAATGTGTTTGGGTCGATGTCGACGAATACTGGTTTAGCGTTAACAATTCCGATTGCTTCTGTTGTTGCAACGAAAGTAAACGCAACCGTAATAACTTCATCGCCTTCGCCTACATCCAAAGCTCTTAATGCCAAGTGAAGAGCGTCCGTACCTGAGTTGAGCGTTATGGCATGTTTTGTGCCGATGTAGCTGGCGAACTCTTCAGATAACGCTGTATTGTGTTTGCCTAAAATATAAGAACCGGAGCGCAAAACTTCGATTACTTCTTTTTCAATCTGTGCACCGATTTTTTCGTACTGTCTTTTTGTGTCTAAAATAGGTATCATAAATCTCTCCTTCTTCACCCTATCACCCTATTATTTCATTTTAGCACCAGTTATCACTGCCTTTATAACATTTTAATATTGAAGAAGAAAAAAGAAAGATATACTTACCCCTCAGACTTTTGCAGCATATACAAATCATAGGTATTAAGCATCAAGGAAGCGATTGTCATCGGCCCGACACCGCCAGGGACGGGGGTTATGTAAGATGCAATTTCTTTTACTGCTTCAAAATCCACGTCACCGCAGAGTTTACCATCAACACGATTCATTCCTACATCAAATACGGCTGCGCCTTTTTTGACCATATCTTTTATGATGAGTTTTTCTTTCCCGACGGCGCAAACAAGAATATCAGCGGTTTTTGTGACTTCACCGAGGTTCTTTGTCTTGCTGTGACAAACTGTGACAGTCGCATCAAGGTTTAAAAACATTTGAGCTAGCGGCTTCCCGACTGTATTTGAACGTCCGACAACAACTACATTCTTGCCTGCAACAGGGATTTTGTATTCTTCTACCAGGTTTATGATGCCTTTTGGTGTGCATGGGAATATATAAGGGTCTGAGTTTGTTGAAATTTTGCCTGCATTATACGGGTGGAAGCAGTCCACATCTTTTTTAGGGTCGATTGCTTCAATGACTTTATTCGTATCAATATGCTTTGGAAGCGGGAGCTGGACAAGAATTGCACTGATGTTACTGTTTTTATTCAGTTTTTTAATCTGCATCAAGAGCTCTTCTTCAGAGACTTTTTTGGGCATTTCAAAAACAATAGAGCCAAAGCCCATTCTCAATGCGGTTTTCTTTTTTGTCTCGACATAGACTTTGCTCGCAGGGTCGTCTCCAACAATAATCACCGCCAAGCAAGGTTTTTCGTACAGTTTATCAACCTTTTTTTCAAGGTCATTCAAAATTTTATCCCTAAGGATTTTTCCATCCATAATTGTAGTCATAATTGTATTTTACCCCATGTTTCCAAGATTCGGTAGGTTTAATCTGAAATAAAAATGTCTCAATGCCTCAAGAATCGTATCCGAATCCCTTGTTAACGAATTCGTTAACAAATTCGGGTCTTCGGGTATTACGCCGAGAGTGTCGACTTTGTGCTTAATCAACATCTCCTGCGCTTTGTTGAGTTCACCGCTATTTACACGATTCAAGAGCATCCCTATTTGGCTGCCGGCAGCATATTTTTCCGAAAAATCCATAATCCGTTGAGCCAAAAGAAGGGATTCTTCCGTAGGCTGAGCGAGGATTAACGTCACATCGATATCTACATCAACGAGCTGTGTCAGGTATTTCAAATCAAACTCGCAGTCAAAAATAACGATGTCATAAGCCTTTATCAATCTCAGGACACCCTCGTTCATCTGATCCGTAATCGGGCAGCGGCAATCCTTTGACGGTACAAGCCAAGACACTATCAAGTCAACGTTTTCTTCGACATTAACAATAATATCCTCTAATGCCCACTCGATATATTCAAGTTTGGTCATCTTTTCAGGGATGCCTGTGTTGTATTCGTGCTTTCCGCTTCGAATACCATAGATTGTGTTTCTGACATCCAATCCGTACGTGTGTCCTAGCTCTCCTGAGAGGTCATTATCAAAGAGCAGTATGCTTTTGTCAGGATAAATTTCTCTAAATAACCGCACAAATGCTTTTGTAAGCGTTGTTTTTCCGCTTCCGCTTTTTCCCGTTAAAGCAATTGTTATCGTCATTAATTTACCCCGCTGCCATCCAAGCTATTATACTTTTTGGTTAATTCTTCTGATAAAGCCACTGTCAGGCTCATAGCTTTTTGAGCCAGCGCGGTAGACAAAGACCCTGCCCCGCATGCCGGAGTAATGAAACTCTGCCTCAGGACAAGGTGTTTGTCTATTCCCTTTGTAGTAAGATAAGAGACCGCTTTTTCAAACTTCTCAACCAAATCATTTATATCTGTTTTTGCCAGTGCGTCTTTATCAAGCGTCGGAATCATACCCCAGGCAATGAATCCGCCTTTTGATAAGAATTCTTTT
>JAVBRY010000172.1:0-4729 GCA_031547505.1 Candidatus Gastranaerophilaceae bacterium
GTCGGATTTTTTGAGCAAGTCTGAATTTTTGCTCAAGTCTCTGACAACCTCAAACGCAAGGTTATTGAAATAAATCTCAGTATAGTTTTGGATAAGATATGTCTCTTCATCGTATGAAAGAGCCATTTTCGGGTAGAAAACTTTTTTAATCAAATCCACTTGTGTGCCGTAGATTTCCATATCCTGAATATTGTTCACAGCTTCTTGAGAAAGCGAG
The DNA here is from genome assembly GCA_031547505.1 of Candidatus Gastranaerophilaceae bacterium. Lineage (GTDB taxonomy): Bacteria > Cyanobacteriota > Vampirovibrionia > Gastranaerophilales > Gastranaerophilaceae > JAVBRY01. The sequence goes on from JAVBRY010000172.1 coordinate 218, forward strand.
AACAAGCCGAGGTTTGCGAATTTATACGCAAGCCCGAAGAATGTAAAATCATCGTTACCCGGTGCAGAAAGAATTTGTTTATAATCTTTATATGCAGCAGTTATGTTGCCTTGGGCATATTTTTCGTTTGCTTGAGTGTAGAGTTTTGTGTAATCAGTTGAAACAACCGAGGTTTTCATTATATCCGAAGGAGGTGAGAAAGTTATTATTTTAAACAAATCTTCAGCGAGCCCGTTGGTTTTAATCTGTTTCATATTGTCTTTTGTCAGGGGCAGATTTTTAGACGAATTTACGGCATCCACTTCGTTACAAAATGCCGGCGCGCCTATATAAAATAATGATAACAATGTCAGTAATATTATTATTTTTCTCATGTTTCTTAATTTCCTGATTTGCAGTTGTAATAATGGTTGAAAATATCGAAAAAGCTTTTTTCTGTTCCGTCAAAATTTTCGACATCTTTTTGGGTTATTAACTCATAGAGATAGTTTATATCATACTTTGATAAAGCGACTTCGTCATCGGGCTGTAAAATCCAGTCTACTTCACTTAAGAATACACTAACCAGTTTATCTAGCCTGATATTGAAAAATGCACCTACTACCTGAGGGTCAAAGTGTTTTCCGGCTCCGCTTTTTATAATACCCAAAGCATCCTTTATAGGCATTTTATCACGATAATGTCTTTTTGACGTAATCGCATCGAAGACATCACTCACCGCCAACACTCTTCCGCCGATACAGATATCTTCGCCCGCAAGTTTTCTGAAATAACCCGTGCCATCATATTTTTCATGGTGGCTGGAAGCTATCTCCGCAACTGCTTGGAATTCATCCGAAAGGTAAATTTTATTCAATATGTCATAAGTGATTTTTACGTGTTCTTGAATATGTGTGTATTCCTCATCCGTAAGCTTTCCGTCTTTTTGAAGAACAGCGTCTCTGATTCCGATTTTGCCTATATCGTGCAAAATAGCGGCGTGAGTGATGTTGTTCTTAACTGATTTATGTAGACTCATATTTTCGCAGATAAGTTCCGAATACATTTTCACACGGCTGGAATGACCGGCTGTAATCTTGTCACGGGCATCTATAGAAGCTGCAAGCGTATCTATAAAGCTTGCAAACAACTGTCTTTGTCCGTCAATCATATTTTGCTGAGATTCGAAGAGCCTTGCGTTTTCTATTGCGATACCTGAGCTTGAGCCCACTGCGATAAGAAGCTCTTCATCCTCTTTAGTGAAACTTCCGTTATTTTTATTTAAAACCTGAAACACACCCAAAATCTCATGTTTCATATTTTTCATCGGCATGCAAAGCAGGTTGTTTGTTTTGTACCCTGTCATAATATCAATATTTTTATTGAATCTCGGGTCTTCATAGGCATCATCGATATTTACGATTTCGCCTGATTTGGCGACATATCCAGCAATACCTTCATCTGCACTGAATCTTATTTCCTGACTTTCTACGCCCTGTGCAACTTTAGACCAGAGTTCGTTTTTTTCGTTGTCCAAAAGAAAGACAGAACATCTGTCCGCGCCGAGAACCTGTTTAACTTCCTGCGCAACAGTTGTCAAAATCAAGTCCAGACTTGTTTCTGCAGCAAGAGTTCGTGCAACATTGAGCATGGCAACCATCGGGGTCTGCTGAACAATATCACCGGGAGTTTTATTCATTTTGAGTGTATAGACTTTGTTCGCAAGAGCGTTGATTTTATTATCTAAAAAATTATCATCAGTTCGCAAAATCTGTGCTTTCTCAAGCTTTATCATAGCTTCTGTATAGTTTTTCTCTTCAACAAAAACACGTGCACTGCAAAAATGATTTACCTTTAAAGCCAGGTTGCAGCGTGCATTCTCAGCCAAGAATCTTGCATCTTCGAGCATGTTAATTACATTTTTATAACTGTCAGGGCTGATTGTATATTCCAAAAGTCCCATCAGAGAGAGGTTCCCTGAAATAAGTTCATAAAACTTAGTTTTATTTTTCAAAAGAGCTTCATGAAGTTTTTTCGAATCTTTATAGAGTTTGTCCGCCTTTTCAGCTTCCAGTCTTTCAAAAAGACCATACAAAGATTTTTTTAAAGAGTTAGAATCACTCTGCTCCTGTATTTCTACAAAATTTTCCATCTACACCCTTGCTGAGATTATGAAAAAATCAAAGATTTTTTCTGTATCCTCTTAACATCTTCTCAATTTAATTATACAATAGTTTCATTAATTAATAAATTAATTACTTTAGGTAACTACGTGAGGGAAGCATGGAAAAGATCAGCATTATTGTTCCTGTATACAATGAGATAGATACGCTTGAGATAATTGTAAAAAAAATAGAAGAGGCATCATTTTGCGGCTTGGAGAAAGAGCTGATCTTTGTTGATGATGCGTCGAGTGATGGAACTACAGAGCTTCTGAAAAAATTCGAGAAAAAATACAAAGTCTTTTATCACGAGAAAAATCAGGGCAAAGGTGCCGCGATAAGAACAGCGATGAAAAATATGACGGGTGACATTATGGTCATTCAAGACGCTGACCTTGAGTACGACCCGAATGACTATGAAGAATTGATAAAATTAATATTAGATAAAAAAGCGGATGTTGTATACGGTTCAAGACTTTCAGGAGGAAAGCCGTCTCGCTCGTTTATGTTCACGCACCTTTTGGGCAACAAGATGCTCACGCTCATAACCAATATCTTATACAACACAACTCTTACAGATATGGAAACCTGCTACAAAGCTTTTAGAACAGACTTTTTAACAGGAATACATATCAAATCAGACCGTTTTGATTTTGAGCCTGAAATCACTGCAAAAGTTCTGAAACGAAAAGCAAGATTGTATGAGCTTCCGATTTCATACTACGGGAGAGAATACACCGAAGGAAAGAAAATTACCTGGAAAGACGGAATCCACGCTATTTTGGCACTAATTAAGTTTAGGTTTGTGGATTAGCAAAGGTTATTGCGGCTTAAAATATCCGCAAATGCTTCTGAAATTATGCAGGAGGTCTTTTCTACTTAAAACAATCTGTTCATTGGGAATAACAGGATCAGAAAGTATAATATTTTTGTTATCAACATTAATCACTGAATAATAATGTTCAGGACTCAATTTTTTACCCTGTATTGTTGCGGTATCAAGACCTGTTCCTACAACAAAGCTGTAATCTTTATTAGTCATTTCTTGCATTTTATTCAAGAGATTTTTTGCTTTTTTATTGTGAAAAACAAGAGGAAAAATAGATTTATCGCTTATAGAAGTGGGTTTTTGACCCGTAAAACATTTCATAAAATTGCTTGCGGTGTTCCACTCTCCTGAACAATCAAACGGAAAAACAATTCTTGAGACAACGTTTTTTAAGGTTGGAAACTGTTTAACAGCTTTATCCCAAGATGCTGCAATAGCCTGAAAAGGTCCGGGGATTTCTGTGATTTTATTCCACGAAGCGTTAATCGCCGGGTAAGGGTCGATACTGCGTTTTGCTTTTTCTTTGCGTTTTACTCTTTTAAGATATTTTTTGTAGTCTTCAAATGATATTTCATAGAAGCGTTCTTTGCCTTTTATGCTGCCATAGCGGACAACATAGTTGTTCTTGCCTGCTGTTTTTACATTTTCTTGCAGAATTTTTTCGCCAAAATTGCTTCTGGCCAATGCGTGTATAGTCGAAAGAAAGCAGCAACGCCCTATTTTGCCTTCATTGGCAATGTTTTTTACAGCTTCTATTGATAGTTTAGTGGCATTCACATACATACTAATAATAAAAACAAAAATAAAAATTTTTGCTAGTCAGTAAAGAAATATTTTAAAAATTATTAAATGTCATACCGCAGAGTCGGGTATTGCAAGTATCATTAATTTAATGCTGTGCGGTATCTAAAAACATGATTTAAAGACCCCGCTCAGAATTAAAACATCAATTTCCTTCTATAATCATTCAGCGGGGTGACAGTAGTATTAGTTACTAATCACTTCCGTATACATTTCCTCTATGGCATCATCTTTTTTATCTTTGTCTTTGTCGCCTTTGTCATCTTGGTCGGTTGCGGCTTCTTTTGTCTTATCGTCTTTTCTGGTTTCGACAGGAACATTGTTTTTCTTAAGAGGTATATAATATTCTTTTATCTGTGCAAGCCCGAATATCATCAGCCCTGCAAGTATCGCCACTTTAGCATACCTTTGACGCATATAGTAGACATTGTGCATTCTAAACTCGTCCGCAATTTCTTTTGAAAAATCTTTTGTGAGCGAATTTTTTATTGCTTCATAAGAATTGTTTAGTCTTTTTTGAAGCGAATACATACGCCCGAGTTCTTTCTGGGCGGATTTGGTTTTCATAAGATATTTTCGAAACTCGTATCCGTCGATGCTGCCGATTTCGTTATCAACATAGGGAGAAATATTCTCCATAAATTTTTCGTGTTCTCGAATATTGAAAATGGTGTCCTCTATTTTGTTTTGGTTCATTTCTATAACTTTTTTGTAGGAATCCTTTAAGTTCGCAACAAGGTT
>JAVBRY010000142.1:0-5148 GCA_031547505.1 Candidatus Gastranaerophilaceae bacterium
TGGGAAAAAAATCCTGAAGATACTGATATTGTTCATTCAATGTTCAGAGCATTCCATACTTTAAAAGGTTTGTCAGGATTCGTTGAGCATTTCTTGATTCAAGAAATTGCACATCATACAGAAACGTTGATGGATTTGTGCAGAAAAGGTACTATTGTTGCTGATTTAGCTATCATAAACAGTATCTTGAAATCTTCTGACTACATAAAACAGCTTTGTGATGACGTCACTGCATTTCAAGATGTTGAGTACAGCAAAACTTTATGTGCACACGTTAATGAACTTGAAAAAATGGTTGACTCATATATGAACGGTGCAGCTGGCGAAGCACCTGTACCTGCCGCTGAAGAGCCGGCAACTCCTGCTATTGAAATTGCAGAAGAAATAATTGCTGACGAGCTCGAAGTTGAGCCTGAACAAGAAGCTGCGCAGGAAGATGATATTGAATCTGAAGAGACACTTGATGAAAATGCACTCCCTAGCAATTCAACAGAAGAAGAAAAAGCAAAAAATCTTGAATCATTTATGAGTCTTGATTTGGATACAATAAAAAAAGAAGAAGAGGAAGAAGAGCCTGAACAAGTTGCCCCTGCAATATCAGCATCGGCTCCGACACCGGCTCCTGTTTCTGTTCCTATAGCTAAGCCTGCAGCCCCGCAGCCGGTGGCACAGCAAAGTTTTGTTATAGACAAACCCAAAGTTCATAATGAAGAATATATGAAAGTCGCAAACTCCAAGATTGATTATCTTGTTGAGATGATTGGCGAATTGATTATCAACCAGTCTTTGATTGATGACTATGTACAAAACAATTATTCAAACGATACCGTGTTCATTGCTAATATGGGAGCATTACAGCGTACAACAAGAGAACTTCAGGATATTTCAATGTTCTTGAGAATGGTATCTCTAAAAGCTACATTCCAGAAAATCTCAAGGATTGCCCGAGATACGATTCAGGATTTAGATAAAAACGTTGAATTCCTGGTATCGGGTGAAATGACAGAGATAGACAGAGCTGTAGCAGACAGACTTTTGGACCCTCTTGTTCACTTGATTAAAAACGCAATCTCACACGGTATTGAAACTGACGAAAAAGACAGATCTAAAATCGGCAAACGTGAAAAAGGCCGTGTAGAATTAAATGCTTATAACAAACGAGGAAAAATCTACATCGAAGTTAAAGATGACGGTAAGGGTATTGATATAGATGCGGTTTATAACAAAGCTATAGAAAGAGGTATCATAGACCCGGACAGAGAATATACGAAAGAAGAAATACATGAATTCGTTCTGTTGCCGGGATTCTCGACAGCTCAAAAAGTAGATAACATCTCAGGCCGCGGAGTCGGAATGGATGTTGTTAAAACAGAGATAATCAAAATTGGCGGAAAAGTTGATATCAAGAGTGATATGGGCAAGGGCACAACAATGACTCTTGAAGTTCCTGTCAACCACTCTATTATGAACGGAACTATCATTGACATTAATGACCAGCATTTCATAATTCCGACAATGAACGTTCAAGAAATCATTCAGCCGGAAGATGATCAGTGGGTTATGACTAACGGCAAGAGAACATTGCTTAGAGTCAGAGAACATATTGTACCGATTATCCCGTTGGCGAACTTCCTTGATGCAGACTTTAAGGATAAGGAATACCCTCTTGTTATGCTTCTTGAAGTCGAAGGTGACTTTAGAGTGCTCCCGATAACAAATGTTGTCGGAAGACAAGAAGTTGTGGTTAAACCAACATTAGAAGAGTTCATTGATTTGAGATATATTTCAGGTATGTCTATCTTAGGAAACGGAAGAGTTTCTCTGATATTCGATGCCGACTTCCTCTTTTCAATGGACGGAACTGCGAAAGGAGCAGTGAAATAATGAGTTACGAAGAAAAATTTATGACTTTTTCCTTGGGTGAAGAAGAATACGGAATCCCAATTTCAAAAGTAAAAGAAATAATTGAAATACTAGATATCACTCCAATACCGCAAACAGCGAACTTTGTTAAGGGTGTAATAAACCTTCGAGGAAAAATTCTTCCTGTTATAGATTTAAGACAAAGATTTCTCATGGAACCCAAAGAGTATGACAAAAGCACTTGTATTCTCGTTGTTGAAACAGAACACGCAACAGGTCAAAGAATGCTCGGTATAGTAGTCGATGCAGTTTCAGAGGTTGTAACATTGGATGAAGAACACATCGGCCCGGCTCCGGCATATAATGAAGTCCAAAATAAATACGTTGCAAACATCGGTAAAATTAAAGACAAGGTTATTATATTGCTGGATATAAAAGATATCTTCACGAGTGGAGATGCTTTAATAGGCGTTTAATTTAAATTTATTAAATACTAAAATTAATTGTTCGATCTATTTGAACTTTAGACCCGCCTGTTTCAATATAGTAAGCGTCGTTTGCCTCTTTGTATATTTTATACAGCCTTTTTAATTCATTATGAAGAGCCTTAGCTAACTTTGAGGGTTTTGCCTTTTCTGTAAAAGGCATCGCTTTTGCATGAATTAAATCAATCATATCTCTGTCATATTTAACAAATTCACCTTTACCCAAAGGCACTTCTTTAAATTTTTCAAGAAAGCTATGAGCATCTTCAATGTATAACCTTGAGTATGTCATCTTACCAAAAGATAAATTGTTCTGCTTTATTTTCATACTTCCAAAATCCGTGTTTGTAATCGGATTTTTATTTTAACCTATTAAGACAAAAAATTAATCTGAAAAGAGCACAATTTTTACGGTTTGTTACAACTGTATTATATTGGTTTTAAATAAAACTAGGCCGTCGCGGGCTTGAAACAATGCGGTTTTTTATAAGCACTTTTTTACGCGATCTCATAAATAAAACTCTATTTTTATTAGCCGCTGCAAATTTTATACTACACACCGAGTTTTGTCTTAGTGTAATTAATCAATCCGCCTCTTGAAATCAAATCTTGAATCTCTGGAGGGAATTTTACACACTGGTATTCTTTTCCTTTGGTTAAATTTTTAACAATTCCTGTATCCAAATCAACTTCAATCTCATCGCCCTTGGAACATTCATCACTCAATGTCGGATGTTCTAATATTGGAAGACCGATGTTGATTGCGTTTCTAAAAAATATTCTTGCAAAAGTTTTAGCGATAACAATAGTCACTCCGCTGGCTTTGATGGAGATAGGTGCATGTTCTCTTGAGCTTCCGCATCCGAAATTTTCTCCTGCAACAATTATGTCCCCTGACGAAACATTAGCTGCAAAGTCTTTATCAATATCCTCCATACAGTGTGAGGCAAGCTCTTTTTCATCAGAAGTGTTTAAATACCTTGCCGGAATGATTACATCTGTGTCTACATCGTCACCATAAACCCAGGATTTTCCTTTTAAAAATACATTTTTTGGATGATTCATCGTTAAACTCCATTTACAAATATCACGTTTTATACTATATATAATAGTATAAACATTTATATTAGGTACACACATTAATAAAGGAGATTTAGCATGAATTATTACATTGGCGAAGCAGCAGGAAGAGTTTACGATTACTTAACAGAACAAAAAAATAGCGAAGCTACCATCACTAAATTGGAAAAAGATTTAGACTTAAGCGAAAACTTTGTATCTATGGGTATCGGCTGGTTGGCTCAAGAAGGCAAAGCTGATCTTTCAGGTAAAGGCGCTCGTGCAAAAGTTAGATTACTCGAAGGTAACAACTAGAGAAAAATCGGTCGATACGAAGTGAAGACCAGATTTTTCCTATCCTGAGGGCAAAGCCCGAAGGATCTCAAGATAAAAAGATTAAAATAAAAAAGAACCTCGTAAAAACGAGGTTCTTTTTTTATTTATAATAAAATAGAATAAAACAGATAAGGAATAACATGTTTGTAAAAAATTTAAAATACAATTTACCGGATAAAGAAGGCTTCTTTGGAGAGTTCGGCGGGGCGTTTGTTCCTGAAGATTTCAAAGAAGTTTTAACAAGACTCGATTCAGAATTTGAAAAAGCAAAAAATGATGAGGCGTTTTTAGATGAAGTTTATTCACTATTGAAAGACTATTCGGGCAGACCGACTCCATTGTACTTTGCAAAAAAATTAACAGAACACTACGGAAAAGGAAAAATTTATTTAAAACGTGAAGACCTGAACCATACAGGCGCACACAAAATCAATAACGTAATCGGACAGGCGCTCCTTGCAAAAAGAATGGGCGCAAAAAAGATTATTGCTGAAACAGGTGCCGGACAGCACGGTGTAGCTTCTGCTACGGCAGCTACAATGCTTGGCTTGGAGTGTGACGTGTTTATGGGTGAAAGGGATATCATCCGCCAGCATTTGAATGTTGAGAGAATGAAACTCCTCGGCGCTAAAGTTCATTCGGTTGATACTGGAACAAAAACCCTCGCTGACGCTTGTGACGCTGCGATAGATTATTGGATCAGACATTCTGATGAAGTGTTTTATATCTTGGGCTCTGCAGTTGGACCTCATCCTTATCCGAAAATTGTTAGATTCTTCCAATCAATAATCGGAAACGAAATAAAAGCTCAGTCAATTGAAAAAGAAGGTAAACTACCGAACTATGTTCTTGCATGTATCGGCGGCGGAAGCAACGCAATAGGAGCATTCCATGCATTTATGGACAATCCTGAAGTGAAACTTATCGGATTGGAAGCTGCGGGTGAAGGCATCAATACCTAAAAAACAGCGGCAAGCTTAACGGTCGGCAAAAAAATGATTATGCACGGAAAACGCCAGTATGTCCTTTGTGATAAACAAGGCAACATCGCAAAATCATATTCAATCTCTGCAGGCTTGGATTACCCCGGATGCGGTCCTGAACACTGCTACTTACATGATGAGAAACTTGCGACTTATGTTCCGATAACAGATGATGAAGCAGTAGCCGCTTTCGCAAAACTCTCAAGACTTGAGGGAATTATTCCGGCAATAGAATCGGCCCACGCTGTAGCGTATCTTGAAAAACTCATGCCGGATACGAACAAAGACGATGTGATTGTTGTCAACCTCTCAGGACGTGGCGATAAGGATACGGAAAGATTATTACAGCTGTTGGTGTAGGGTATAGTACTGCATCTCGACAGATTATAATCTTTGGGTTCAGCGGAGGAGACAGCTTCTTT
>JAVBRY010000134.1:0-4883 GCA_031547505.1 Candidatus Gastranaerophilaceae bacterium
CGGCTTCTTGAAGGTTTATACAGAGGACGATGAGTTGGATGAAAGTAAACTGCCTGTGCTGAATCAGGGTGATGTAATCCAAATGCAAAAAATTAACCCGAAACAACACTTCACACAGCCACCGCCTAGATTCACAGAAGCATCTTTGGTTAAGGCACTGGAAGAACATGGTATCGGGCGCCCGAGTACTTATGCTCCGATTATTTCAAAAATCCAGACAAAAGGATATGTTGAAAAAATTGAAAAGGCTCTCGCTCCGACAATTTTAGGCAGAACCTTGAGCAAACAGCTTGTTGAATATTTCACGGATGTTATGAACTATGAGTTTACGGCGCAAATGGAAACAAAACTCGATGACATCGCCGAAACAAAAGCTGTTTGGACAAAAGTGCTGAAAGAATTTTATGAACCGTTTAATGACGTAGTGAACTCTGCAAAAACAAATATGCCGAAAGTCTTGATTGAATCAGAACATAATTGCCCTAACTGCGGCAAAGTTATGATAGTCAGAACAAGCCGCTTCGGATCACAGTTCTTGGGATGCTCTGGATATCCCGAGTGTAAAACTATGCAGCCGCTTTCAAAAGACGGCAGTGCTGTTCAAGTTGATGAAAAATCTGATGAAAAATGTGAAAAATGTAGTTCTGAAATGATTAACAAAGTCGGACCGTTCGGAAAATATTTGCAGTGTACAAACGATGAGTGCAAACACAGAAAACGCGTTGTTGTCACAACGGGTGTAAAATGCCCGAAATGCGAAGGCGAAATTATCCAAAGAAAATCCAGATACGGAAAATTCTTCTATGGATGCAACAAATATCCTAATTGCGACTTTGTGTCTTGGAACGAGCCGGTTAAAGAAAATTGCCCTGAGTGCAAATCTCACCTCGTTAAAAAAATCACCAAAAAAGAATCAAAATTAATGTGCTCAAATGCAGAATGCTCCTTCTCAAAACCGTTGGAGGAAGCGGGCGATGATTAAACTCGCCGTGATTGGCTATCCTCTTGCACAGTCGCTTTCTTCTGCTATGCATAATGCTATGCTGAAAGATTTGGGCTTGGAAGGCAACTACGAGACTCTCGAGACTGAGAGTGAAGACTTGGTAGACCGATTAAAGTATCTCAGATCCAATGAGTATTTGGGATTCAATGTGACTATTCCGTTGAAAGTACCGGTGGTTCTTTTTACGGATGGGTTTGACGACCTTGCAGATGCTGCAGGATGCGCAAACACAATAAAAATTCTGCCGGATAAATCCTTATATGGCTACAATACAGATATTTATGGGTTTCAAATGGCAATCCCGGAGAAAACAAGAAAAGAACTAAAAGGCGCTAAAGTTGCAATTCTTGGTACAGGCGGTGCATCAAGAGCGGCGGCAATTGCATTTTGCCAGCTGGGTGTGAGTGAGATTGATTTTTATGCAAGAAATATCCTAAATGCCACTAATATGGTTAATGCAATGCGCGAGAAATTTTATACAACTAAATTCAACCTTAAACAAATGCAGAGCGTGAAGGATTTGTCTGATGTAAAAATGCTTGTGAACTCGACTCCTATCGGAATGAGGGGTAAGGCAATGGGTTTCAGTCCGATTGATGAACGTCCGTTGAAAACTCTTCCTGAAGGCGCAATAGCTTATGATATAGTTTATAACCCCGTGAAAACAAGATTCTTGCAGCTCGCTCAAAAACACGGATATGAAACGATTTCAGGTCTTGATATGTTTGTTCATCAAGGCGCAAAGGCGTTTGAAATCTGGACAGGCTATAAAGCAAAGCCTGAGGTCATGAAACTCGCTGCGTTAGAACATTTGATTGAGTAAAATAATTTCTTACTTCGTCCGTGACGACAAATTATTCAACACATCCTGTGGTGTGATATTGTGTTTCGCCATAAACGTCAGCATAAAATATGCAAGATCCGCCGCTTCCCACTCGAGACCGTCCCCTTGTTCAAAGTTCACACACTCAAACGCTTCTTCCATAATCTTTCTCTTCAGCATAAACTCGTCTTTGAAAAGCTTTGTAGTGAAAGAGTTTTCAGGCAAGAGTTCTTTTCTGCTCAAAAGCAGATTATAAAGCTCGTTTATGGTGAAATTCTTGTCCCCAAAACATGAATACCTGTCTAAATGGCAGGCAGGACCTGTTTGTTTAACAGTGAAAAGAATCGCATCCATATCGCAGTCAAATCGAGCACTTACAAGTTCTTGTGTGTTGCCTGATGATTCTCCTTTTATCCAGAGCTCATTTCTTGAACGGCTAAAGTATGTGGCTTTTCCTGTTTCAAGTGCCGTTCTGACCGATTCAGGTGTCGAATTGGCAAGCATAAGAACCTGCATTGTATCGGCGTCTTGAACAATAGTCGGAAGATATCCGTCTTTTTTCTCAAAATCTAAACAAGCCGTAAATGCGTCTTCAAGCTTCACTGCACCTGTATAAATGCACATACCGAGCTGGGTTGAGACATTCATTCGCTGAAGTTTTACTATTTCCTCGACCGAAGAAATACCGCCCGCCGCAACAAGCTCTTTTTTTGTGGCTTTTCGAACTTTTTCAATAGCCTCGATATTTGTGCCGCCCATCATACCTTCTTTTTCGACTATGGTATAAAGGTACCCCGAGCAAAAATTCTCAAAACGTTTAACAAAATCCTCAGGCGTGTAGTCGATGGACTTTGTCCAGCCTTCGGTTGCTATTTTGCCTTCTCTTGCATCTATGGCAACAAGGATTTTGTCTTTCGGTAGTTTGGATAAAAAGTCTTCATCCGCAGCAGTTCCGATAATTAATTTTTTTGCTCCGAGCGCAAGCATTTTCTTTGCTTTGTCGACGTTTCTTATTCCGCCGCCGACTCGGCAAGGCGCTATTTGACAAATTTTAGCGATAAGCTCTTCATTATCGCCCTTGTTCATTGCTGCATCAAGGTCAATGACGGCCAATTCGCCGAATCTGCTGTAATATTTGGCAAGCTCAAGTACATCTTCTCTCTCGAGAACCTTTTCACTGCCTTGTTTAAGCTGTACGGCTTTGCCGTCCATCAAATCTATGCTTGGAATTATCATTTTATTTTTCCTTCATTTCGTAATCTTCTTCTCCGTCACCCTGACTTTAGTTCAGGGTCGCATAGTTTTTGCGATTCTGAAACAAGTTCAGAATGACGTTCTATGTGCCGATAGAATTCAACAGCTCATTGTACACATCGATTGTCACATGACAAATTGCCAATTTTCTGTCGACTAAGCTTTTTATAGTCCTGTCAAAACATAGTAAAAGCGCTTTGTCTAAGCCCTGCTCGTCTTTATTAGCATTCAAAAGCTCCAGGCATTCATCCCGAAAAGGCAATTCTCTTGTGTTTTTTTCAATCTTGTCTGCAAGAAATATAACCTTCTCAAAAAGCGTCATATCGCAGTGCCCGAGGGTGTGCCATCTTATTGCATCAAGAATTTCGTTGTCTGTTACGCCAAAGTTTTTCTCGGCAAGATATGCACTAACAGGAGCATGAAGTGTTTTATAGTTGACTAACTCACATTCTTCAACGTTTTTCAAATGCTCTTTTATTATTTTTAAAAGTTCATCGTTGGATAAACACTTCGCACAATCGTGCAAAATACCTGCAGTTTTAGCTTTTTCGACATCTAAATTAAACATCTGCGCCAGCTCGGCAGCCATATCCATCGTGCCCAAAGAATGCTCATAGCGCTCTTCACACACATTATCTTTCAACCAGTTGTCGATTGTTTTTATATCAGTGTTTGTATAATTCATTTTCTCTAATATACTTTTCTACCGCTTGAGGAACAAGATGGGTTATCGGCTCGCCCTGTTGTACTTTGTTTCGGATTTGGGTTGATGAAATGTCGATATAGGGCATTGCCATCAGGTTGTAATTATAACCCTTTAACCTCAATTTTTCAAGATTCTCAGGATTAAATGAGGTGTCGGATGTTCTTGAAAATATAATAAAATTCACCAGTTCTTTGAGTTCATCAGTCTTGTACCAGGACTCTATCTTTTCAAAAGCATCTGTTCCTATGATGAAATTGATTTTATCTTCAACATCATATTTTGTATAAAGCTCTTTTATCGTGTCGAGCGTATAGGAGGTAATTTCTCGCTCAAATTCAATTTCATTGATGGTTATATAATCAATACCCTCAGCAGCAAGTTTTGCCATATTGAGTCTATGATGGCAGTGCATATCCTCATAAGATTTATGCGGAGGTTTGTATGCAGGGATGATGTGAATTTTGTCGCACGTTGAATTCTTGTGCAAATACTCACAAATCTGTAAATGCGCATTGTGAATCGGATTAAAAGTTCCTTGAAACACACACAGCTTCATTATACTAAAAGGGGCTCCTGGCAGATGTTGTTGTTTTCATCCACCATAACTATAGCAGGTGTGAAGTTTTCTTTTTCTTCAAGTGTCATGAGCGCGTAAGCGACGATTATTATTTTGTCTCCGATTTGTACTTTCCTCGCTGCGGCACCGTTTATGCAGATGTTACGGTTGCCCCCATTTTTATATTCACCTTTGATTACGTAAGTTTGAAATCTCTCCCCATTATTTACGTTGAGAATATCTACCTTCTGACCTTCTTGAAGTTTCGCCGCAAGCATCAATTCTTCATCAATAGTTATAGAACCGACGTATTCAAGATTTGCGTCAGTAATAGTTGCCCTATGTATTTTTGAGTATAAAAATTCTATTTGCATAACATATTTGTGTTCCTATAAACCTCACTATATATTTTATCAAAAACATTTTTGTTTCAAGTGTTTTATAACATTTATAAACGTTAATCGTGATGTTTTTCTCTTTTTGTTATATAATCAAAAAAGGTTACAACTTAGGTCTTAAGGATGAGCAAAGTTATTCCTGA
>JAVBRY010000025.1:0-24143 GCA_031547505.1 Candidatus Gastranaerophilaceae bacterium
AGGCTGCCGGTTTAGAAATAACTTTAATCAAGGATGTGACTCCTATCCCTCACAACGGGTGCCGTCCTCCTAAAAAACGTAGAGTATAACGCATTGCGAGCCAAGGCTGCAGGGCTCGGAGTAGTCCGAGACCGAAACACCGTTTAGCGCGAGCAAGCAAGTAGAAAAGTAAAAGTACAATCAACAAAAGGAGTCCAAAATTGTCTAGATATACAGGACCTAGAAATAAATTATACAGAAACTATGGCGTTTCTGATTTGTCTAACAGAAAGCTCGTCTCTTCTATGAGACAAAATGCTTCAGGTCAGCATGGCGCAGCGCGCAAGAAGCTTTCTGACTATGCCCTTCACTTGAAGGAAAAACAAAAAATCAGACTTACTTATTTGGTAAGTGAAAAACAATTTGCAAAATATTATGTTAAAGCAGCTAAGAAAAGCGGCGTAACAGGTACTATTTTGTTACAAATGCTTGAGAGCAGATTGGATAATATCTTATTCAGATCTTCTTTTGCGGCGACAAGAAAACAATCAAGACAAATCGTTAACCACGGTCACGTTCTCGTTAACGGTAAAAAAGTTGATATTCCGTCATTCCTGGTAAAACCCGGAGATGTGATTACAATAAAAGCAAAAAGTTCAGCATTCGTAAAAGCTGTTCTTGAGCCTATCGATATGGCAGTTTCTCCGGTTTGGATGACAGTCGACAGAGATGCACAAAAAATCACATTCGACAGAATTCCCGAGAGAGAAGAGTTGGATCCTGAATTCAAGGAACAACTTGTTATTGAGTACTATTCAAAATAGATTACCAGGAGAATAAATATTATGGAATTGAAAATTAAAAATGTTAATACAACTACCAGCTCAGATGGTTCACAGTACGGTCAATTCGTAATCGAGCCATTAGAGAGAGGTTTCGGAACAACTATCGGTAACTCATTGAGAAGAGTTTTGCTCTCTTCTTTGGAAGGTGCCGCTGTTACTTCAGTGAGAATTGAAGGTATCACACACGAATACACAGCTATTCCTGGTGTTGTTGAAGACGTAATCGATATTATGCTTAACCTCAAAGGTTTAGTTGTAAAAACTGAAAATAAAGACGTTCAACATTTAAGATTAGATATTGATAAACCGGGCGCAGTTTTGGCTTCTGATATCCAATTACCTGCAGGCGTTAAAGTTGTTAACCCTGACTGGTTGATTTGTACAGTAGCTGAAGGCGGAAGCATTCACGCTGATATCATCGTAGAGACAGGCAAAGGTTATATAACTACTGACGTTTTAAAAGAAAACAAAGGTCAGTTACCGATTGATATGTTACCGATTGATGCAACATATATGCCTATCAAACGTGTCAGCTACAATGCAGAACACACTCGTGTAGGCGACGTTACCGACTTCGATAAACTTATTATCGAAATCTGGTCAAACGGAAGTGTTGATGTAACAAACGCACTTTCACAATCAGCTAATATCTTAATCGAGCACTTTATGCAGATTGCTTCTATCACAGGTCAGCCTGTACTTCCTACTATTTCTGTTGCAGTTGAAGAGGAAGAAGAAGTTGTTGAAGCAGGCGCTCCATCAATCTCTATTGAAGATCTTGAACTTTCAGTAAGAGCATATAACTGCTTGAAAAGAGCAAGCATCAATTCAATGGCTGAATTGTTGAAAAAATCAGAACACGACTTGTTGAACATTAAAAACTTCGGCAAAAAATCTTCTGATGAAGTAATCGAAAAACTCCACCAGTTCGGCTTGGACTTAATGCCAAACCCTGAAGGTGTTGAATACGAGGAAATGGTATAGAACCATCGTCATCCTGAGGCAAGCAAAGCGACCGCAGGATCTCCGGCATCGCCGGTCAATGACTAAAAAATAATAATAAAAGGAACATAAAAATGAGACACCAGTGTAAAAAACACACATTAGGAAAAGCACAGGACCAAAGAAAAGCATTATTGCGCGCTTTGGCTACTGAACTCATAATGCACGGCGAAATCAAAACAACCATGGCCAGAGCAAAAGCTCTTCGTCCATACGCTGAAAGCATTATCACTTTTGCAAAAAAAGGCGACCTTCACTCAAGAAGAATGGCTGCAAAATTCATCTATGACCGTGATACAGGAAAATACTTGGATTCTAAAACAGGCGAAGTTCTTGAAACAGTAGCAGAAGGTGCTAAAACTATGCCTGAAACAGTTTTAAGAAAACTGTTCAACCAAGTTGGCAAAAAATATACTGCAAGAAGCGGCGGTTACACAAGAATCTACAGAATGCCCCCAAGACGCGGTGACGCTACTGAAATGGCATTGATTCAATTGGTGTAATGCAGAAATATGCAGTGATTGTCGAGTATATCGGCACAAACTACTCAGGCTCACAGATTCAACCCGATCAAACGACCATCCAGTCAGAGCTTGAAACCGCACTTAGTACATTGATAAAAGGTGATCCCCAGGATAAATCTACGGACAAAACCTCGGAATTATCAAATAAAATAAAAACAATTTTCTCAGGAAGAACCGATGCCGGCGTGCATTCAAAAGGTCAGGTTGTTCATTTCGTGAGTTCAGAATCTATTGTTGCTTCAAAGTTTCTAAACTCAATTAATGCAATCTTGCCTGATGATATAAGCATATCGTCAATAAAAGAGGTCAACGATGACTTCCACGCTCAAAAAAGCGGACGATACAGACGGTATCAATACAAAATTGTCAACAGACAACACCGTTCAGCCTGGGATAAGCATTCACTCCACGTCAGGGAATCCCTTGATATAGAGAGGATGAATAAGGCATTGAGCTATTTAATGGGTGAACACGACTTCACTTCGTTCAAATCTTCTCAAGCCACGGACCCCGCAACGACTTGTGTTGTATACAAGGCTGACTGCACAAAAGATAATGATGAAGTCATTATTGAAATAGTCGCAAGCAGATTCTTATACAATATGGTTCGTTCAATTGTCGGAACACTCCTTTTGATAGAAAGAAAAAGTTTGAAACCCGAACTAATGAAAGACATTCTTGAAGCAAAAGACAGAAATCAGGCAGGTCCGACCATAAGCCCCGACGGGCTAACATTAATGGAAGTAGGCTATGACGCTTATGACCCACACAAAACAAACAAAATAACAATGGAGATAACTGAAAGATGAAAACGTATAGCGCAAAACCTCTTGAAGTTGAAAGAAAATGGTATGTAATAGACGCTGAAGACCAAATTTTGGGTCGTTTGGCTACTGTTGTTGCTAACATTTTAAGAGGCAAAAACAAACCTAATTTTACACCTCACGTTGATACAGGCGACTTTGTCGTCATCATCAATGCTGACAAAATTCAGGTTAGCGGTAAAAAAGAAACCGACAAAAAATATTACAGACACTCAGGATACCCTGGCGGTCTTAAAGTAAGAACATTCAGAGAGTTGATGGAAAAAGACCCTACAAAAGCTATCGAAAAAGCTGTAAAAGGTATGCTTCCTCACAACACTTTGGGCGGCGAACAGTTCAATAAACTAAAAGTTTACGCAGGTCCTGAGCACCCACATGCTGCCCAGCAACCTGTAGTTTATGAAATGGAGGCTAAATAATGGCAAACGCTAAAGATACAATTATGGCTACAGGCAGAAGAAAAACCTCTATCGCAGTCGTAAAATTGGTTAAAGGAAAAGGCAGAGTATTCGTTAACGGAAAAACTCTCGCAAACTATATCGGCAACAGACCTGCTCTTGAAATGATGATATTCAAACCCTTGGCATTAACTGAAAACATGGAAAAATATGATATTAAAGTTAAAGCAGTAGGCGGCGGTGTCTGCTCACAAGCAGGAGCTATCAAACACGGAATCTCTCGTGCATTGGTTAAAGCCAGCGCTGAATTAAGACCTGTTCTTAAAGCAGAAGGCTTGTTGACCCGTGACTCAAGAGTCAAAGAACGTAAAAAATACGGCAGAAAGAAAGCAAGAAAAAGATTCCAGTTCTCAAAACGTTAATACCTCGGTATTATATATATTTAAAAAGATGGGTATATGCCCATCTTTTTTTGTATAAACAATTGTAAACTTCACTCTATACACTAACAATTATTTTCACAAATATTACTTTATAAAAATATATAGGTGAAGTAGTAGAAAGTTTTTTGATGTCAGTTCAATTGGTAGGGAACAAGTTTTACAACAACAATGCTAATTTGTATTCTTTGAATACAAATTCTCGAGCAAATGCAAATATGAATGTGTTTGATATTAATTCGAACACCTGTAAACCGGGTATTAAACTGAAAAAACAAGAAAAGAAGAAACAAAGAAAACGGAAGATTATTGTAGGAACCCTATCAGCTGCTATCATCATTCTGGGATTCCTGTGGGGCGTTCCGTAGTTCAATAAACTACTCAAATCATAACTAACATTTCTTGAATCATTGTAACGAAATGTTAAATTCGAGTTTTATTTAAGTTTGAAAACTTAACAAAGGGGCATTATATAGATAGAGGAATAAAAAAAAGTTTTAAATTTCTCTCTCTCTAATTCCTCTCTAATATGTGGTAAAGTTTAACCGGCAGCAGTCGGTTTTTTTTTTGCGAAAAATTATGCGGTGAGAAACCAAATACACGTCATTCTGAACTTGTTTCAGAATCTGAACCAACTTAGAATTTTTCTTTTTACCCTGAAGTCAGAAATTAACGAATTTTCCTTAAATCATCAGATTCCGCATCAAGTGCGGAATGACAAATAGTTGATGAGTCTATAACCTACTGCCTCAACTGTATCTGGTGATGGGGATTTATGGCATATACAGATTTAACAACCTCATCCGTACATTTGTAATCACCTGCAATCATACACAGATTATACTTCACTTCCCAGTACTTCAGCTCGTCAGGGCGCATCGTAAGAGCCTTGTTCATATAGAATATCCCCTGCTTAATCTTAAATTGCGTCTTCAGCTGCGTTTTGTATAAGTTGAGATAGCTGTCCCCAATCATATAGTAGACCTCGGGATTGTTTGTTTTAACACAAGGAAGCGTGTTCAAATACGCAATCAGCATATCCATTGTGGTCTGATACTCGCCCAATTGATAATTCAGCTCCGCTATAGTGAAATCAATAGTCGGATATAGCTCTCGTTTATCTTTCTTTTTAATTTTTTCTGCATAGTACAGTGCCGTGTTGTATTTTTTGTCGGCACTGAATTTCTCAACAAGCGTATACGCCACAGGCAGCAGATCCGGGTTCTTCTTGTACGCATCTTGGTAATAGTTCAACGAATTTCTGTAGGTGACTGCAGATTTCGCATTTTGCCAATCCGAATTAGCGTCTACTACCTTGTCATAGATTGCTTTGTTATCTTTATCCAATTTTATATACGCATATTTTGATAACGGTACAAACTTATAGTTTTGAGAATTTTTATCATAAATATAGAAAGCATCGAACAAATTTACGTTCGTAAAATCATTCATAATCACTTTGTTTCTTCTGGCTTCAGCCGAAGGAACGGCAATCAAAAATATTAAAAGTATAAATATCGAACAAATCTTCTTCATTTCAAAATCTCCCCTTACTTTAAACATTATATCAAAATTGCCAATTACAGGAAAATTGTAATAAAATGTTCTTATAGTATGGAATTGGGAATATCATGAAAAAATTATTATTAATCTTGATTATATTGGGTTTTAGCTTCACTTCGGTACAAGCAGGCGAAGTCCTTATGGGCCGCATCAACTATGATGTCAATGCAGCACGTGAAGAGGCTTTTCGCTCCGTTGAATATACTATCGGCAAGGGTGATTTGAAAAAACACCTGTACGATGAGAACTATGACGAAAACCAAAACGCTCTGAAATACGATGTTAAATTGAAAAACAGAGAAATAAAAATGTACTCCATGCAGTATGCAAAGTCATATGGCGTCGAGTATAAAAACGACAAAAAGCATACATATTTCTACTGGCTAAACTCCGGCGCGCTAAAATCCGTGGCAATCGAACAGAGCGCAAAACCGGAAGCCAAAGATGTCTACCCGACAAAAGTCTACTACTACAGACCAAACGGCAAACTGGTCAACGTGAATTTGATAGTTTCACCTACAGAAGAATATATCTTCAACAAAGACGGCACCCTAAACTGCCACTGGATAAATGGTGAAGCGTTTGACGAAAAAGGTAAAAGAGTAGGAACAGCAGAGGAAATAGAATCTGTGGATTAAGATAATGTTATTTATGCAAAAACTTCGTTGTCATCCCGAAGCGCTAAGCTTGTTATCTTAATTAATCTTGAAATATTCGGGCTTGAGTCGTAGGCGAAGAATGAGCCTTACGAATCAGGATACTCGAACGAGTAGATCTGACCAATTAGGTTTGAAGACATGAAACTTACAATTATAGTTTATAAGATACCGCACAGAACTTAATTAATACCACTTGCAATACTTAACTCTGCGGTACGACAGGTCAGATTTTTTGATTTATACCATCCAATTTTCATGGTTTAATAGTAAAAAACAAAAGAGGATTATTATGAGCAAGGTTAATATCGGATTAATAGGGCTAGGAACAGTCGGCGGCGGAGTCTATAAAGTCCTTCAGGACATTGATGATATCTGCATAAAAAAAATCGCACTGAAAGAAATCAGTACACGAAGAACAGATCTCGGAAATCTCGACATATTTACGTTGACAGAAAACGCTTTTGACGTAGCGAACGACCCTGAAATTGATATTGTTGTTGAAGTCATGGGCGGCGTAAATCCTGCACTGGACTTGATTAAAACCGCAATAAACAACGGTAAACATATCGTCACGGCAAACAAAGAACTCTTGGCTAAACATGGCGAAGAGCTGTTCTGCCTTGCTAACGAAAAGAATGTCGTAATCATGTATGAAGCGGCAATTGCAGGTGGCATACCGATTATCATGCCTATAAAAACAACCCTTGCAGGCAATAAAATCACAAAAATTGCGGCTATCCTTAACGGAACAACAAACTACATCCTCACGAAAATGGAAGAATGCGGCGTCTCATATGAAGATGTTTTATCAGAAGCACAAAAACTAGGCTACGCAGAAGCTGACCCGACAGGCGATGTAGAAGGATTCGACTCGGCTTATAAAATAGCTACGCTCGCTACTATCGCACTCAACCAGCGTGTATTTATAGACAAAATTTACCGTGAAGGTATAACAAAAATAACCTCAGAAGATATGAAATTTGCAAGCGAATTGGGCTACAAAATTAAACTCATCGCCCTTGCAGAAGTCACAAAAGACAACCTCGTGGATGTCAGAGTCCACCCGATGCTTGTACCTGCATCAAACATCCTTTCAACCATTAACGGCGTCACAAATGCCGTGTTGATTGAAGGCTGGCCGGTGAGCGAAGTTGTTTTTGCAGGACCGGGTGCAGGTGAATTGCCCACAGCAAGTTCAGTTGTCGGTGATATTTTAGCAATTCAACGAGATATTGATGCAGCAGAAACGCTTCCTATGATGAGATGCAACCACTCTGTCAATTCAAAGCAACTTGATATCAGCGAAACAGAGAACAAATATTATCTTTCTATCACTGCCGCAAACACACCGGGCGTAATCGGCGTAATCGGAGAAATCTGCGGACGCCACAATATCAACCTTTCAAGCGTCCTTCAAAAAGGCGTGCACAAAGAAAACAGCGCACATATTGTCGTTATCACAGAGAAAAGTAAAGAATCTAACATCCAAACGGCAATCAACGAACTCAAAAACAACAACAGCATCGTTAAAATAAATAATTTTATACGAGTAATGGAATAGAGCCCCACAGTAAGTTGGGCTATAAGCCCATCAACATCATTAGAAAAGTAGGTTGGGTTTTAACCCAACAGCACTGAATTTTCACAGGAGCAAACAATATGGAAAAGAATCATTACCAAGGTTTAATCAACAAATACAGACAATATCTGCCAGTGAGCGACGACACTCCGATCGTAACTTTGAACGAGGGCAACACACCTTTGATTAGGGCTGACAACCTCGCCAAAAAAATAGGCCTAAATGAAATAGGGTGCGAAATATACTTAAAATTCGAGGGCGCAAACCCTACAGGCAGCTTCAAAGACCGTGGTATGACAATGGCAGTCACAAAAGCAAAAGAAGAAGGCTCAAAAGCCATCATCTGTGCTTCTACAGGCAACACAAGTGCCGCAGCTGCTGCATACGGCGCAAAAGCAGGCATGAAAACCTATGTATTGATTCCTGACGGTTACATTGCACTTGGAAAACTTTCCCAAGCCATGATGTATGGGGCAGAAATCATTGCTATTAATGGCAACTTCGATGAAGCTCTTGAACGAGTAATCGAAATTTCTGAAAAATACCCTATCACTTTGGTGAATTCAGTAAATCCATACCGAATCGAAGGTCAAAAAACAGGCGCATTTGAAATCTGTGAAGCACTCGGCGATGCACCTGACTATCACTTTATTCCTGTCGGCAACGCAGGCAACATCACAGCTTACTTCAAAGGTTATGATGAATTCCACAAACTCGGCAAAACTTCACACATCCCGAAAATGATGGGATTTGAAGCCGAAGGCGCAGCCGCAATCGTAAAAGGCGAAAGAATCCTCAAACCCGAAACCATTGCCACTGCAATCAGAATCGGCAACCCTGCAAGCTGGAAACAGGCAGAAGAAGCCCGTGATAAATCAGGCGGCGTGATAAACTATGTCTCAGATCCTGAAATCATCGAAGCATACAAACTCCTCGCTTCCACAGAAGGAATCCTAGCCGAACCTGCGAGTGCTGCATCTGTTGCCGGTGTAATAAAAGCGAAGAAATTAGGATTAATCGAATCGGGCAAAAAAATCGTCTGTATCTTAACAGGCAACGGCCTAAAAGACCCTGATTCAGCTATCAAATATTCAGGCACAGAAGTTAAAAAAACATCAGCAAATATCGACGATATTTTGAAGGTTATTGAACTCTAGTTTTTAGTATGAGCAAGTAAGAGTCTGAGTTTATTACTCAACATCATTAAAGTCTCTGACAGCACACTTAAACGCATAATTAAACTCTTTGTCGATATCTTCTTTTGAATCATTTTCATTTATGCTCATATAGCGATGTGCATCTCTGCTTCCATCCGTAATTTTCAATATCGAGTTAGGAATTTTTACACCAAATTCATCTACACTAGCTTGTTGTCCTGGCTTTGAAAAAGTATCTAAAATCACTTCAACACTGTTGTCCTCAAAATTAAGCACCTTTTTCTTGTTAAAATCAAGCGTGGAAAGCCTTACCGCTTCACTTTCATTAATGAGCTTATAAAAACTATCTGTAGGTATTATCTGAGCCTTGAATGCAGGTGTAGAATTCTTATTTAGTTGATATGGACTTATTAATTGTACTTTTGAAACATTCATAACATAGCTCCTTTTCAATATTAAGTCCGAAAAAAAATCTTTTTGCTAGCAGCTAAATCATTCTTTAATAATTGTTACAAAAGGATCGTCATTACGAAGCCTGAAACTCTAGGCTTTATAAAAATCTTTATTCTGAAGTAATCTCAGAACAATGAGATTGCTTCGAAAGAAAGATTATTACTTCTTCTTTAGTTTCTTGTCTCGCAATAACCCCTATAACCGAATCATCTTCTCAATAGTCCCAAGCGCCTTTTGAGCAATCTCTTTGTCCACAGTAATCTCATACTGCTCATTTTCAAGAGAAAACAAAATATCCTCGAGCGTGTTCCACTTCATATTCTGGCAAATACAATTCGGATGAACGAGCACAAATTTCTTATCCGGCAAATCTCTCTCGAGCCTGTCCACAACCCCTTTTTCGGTAACAATAATAAATGTCTTGTTCTCACTCTCTTTTGCAAACGTCATAATCCCCGTGGTCGAACCGACATAATCAGCCAGCTTCACCACCTCAGAGTGGCACTCAGGATGAACAAGAACAAGCGCATCAGGGTATTCAAGTTTTCTTTCAAGAATATCTTCAGGCTTGATTCTAAGGTGCGTAGGACAATATCCGGGGTATGTAATTATATTTACATTTTCAAGCTTTGACCCGACATAACTGCCCAAATACGTATCCGGTACAAACAGAACATCTTTTGAATTCAAAGATTTCACGACATTGATTGCGTTTGAACTTGTACAACATATATCTACTTCCGACTTAACTTCGGCTGTAGAATTCACATAACATACAACAGGAACACCCGGATGCTTTGCCTTGAATTCTCTCAATTGCGCAAGGTTAATCATATCTGCCATCAAACACCCTGATTCAAGCCTTGGCAAAAGAACTTTTTTCTCAGGTGAAAGTATTTTTGCTGTCTCTGCCATAAAATATACACCCGCAAAAACAATAATATCCGCATCAGTCTTTGCCGCCATCTGGCTCAGATACAAAGAATCTCCAACATAATCAGCAACTTCATCAATCTCGACATTTTGATAACAATGCGCCAAAATCACCGCATTTTTTTCTTTTTTCAGCTTATTAATTTTTTCAATTAATTCTTTGTTATTCATAACCTACCTTATGATTATATGCGCAAATTCAATATGCTGTGTGGGTGACCCCTTGGACTTGTAAGCCCGAATTATGCAATTTAAACTAATTGTACTTTAATTCTTGAGGGAGTCAAGAATCTACCGGAGTTCGTTGACTATCTTAAAGTTTTGAGGATGTCTACAACACCGTCAATAAAGAATTGGCACGCCATCGCCGTCAATAGAATACCGATGATTCTGTTGATTACGTTAACACCCGTTTTACCCAAGAAACTGCTGACTTTAGAAGAGAACTTCAAAATCAACCAACAGATGAAAAGGTTCAACACCAACGCAAGTATAACAAGCGCTGTCTGCATCAAATCGTACTGAGAATTTTTGATAAAAATAGTCAACATCGTAATCGTTGCAGGACCTGACAACAAAGGAATTGCAAGAGGAAAAACCGAAATATCCGTTCTTTTTAAAGACTCTCTTCTCTCTTCTGACGTCTCCTGCTGGCTTGTGCTGCCTTTGGCAAGAACCAAATCAATCGCCAATAACAAGAGTAATATGCCGCCCGCTATTTTCAAGGCATTGAGGCTTATGTTCAATAAATCCAAAACTATAGTTCCCGCAAATCCGAAGAAAATAAGAATCACAAAAGCAATGATGATACTCTTGTTCATCATTATGTTTCGCCATTTTCGAGGCGCAGTGGCTGTCAACGCTATAAATATCGGTGCAAGTCCTATACCGTCAAGGGTAACAAATAACGCCGCAAAATATTTCAAAAATGATTCTAAATATTCGTGCATGTAAAAACCTTTCAAAACTCTTTCTAAAGTCATTATACAAGAAACAAGTTTTGTTTAAAGTAATTTGTAGGTTGGGTGCAGCCCAACACAATTCATCTAGTAGGGTGGGCTGGCGAGTCCACCGCAAAATCAAAAATGTCATACCGCAGTTTCAGGCAATGTATTAAATAACAATTGAAGGCTGTGCGGTATCTTATCAATTAATATTGTAAGCTTTAAATTTTCAAACCTAACTGGCAAGATGCTGAATATACAAAACTATAATGAATAATAAAGCTTAGCGCTTCAGCATGACAGCAATGTAGCAACGTAGGTTGGGTGCAGCCCAACACCCTAAATCTTCATGTCTTAGAATGGGCTTCTCGTCCACCCGACAATTGTGCGATTCTTGCTTTCGCAGGAATGACAATCTTGTTTTTACCTTAATCCAACTTCCCTTCGGCCAAGAGATGCTTCACTCTTAAAACAATCTCCTGGTGAATATCTTGAACGGGGAGCGTTCCGTCGATACTGATGAAATTGTATACTGATTTCATCTCTTCATATTCATCAAGACACTTGCTCTGATAGATTTTAAAACTCTTGTAGAAATCCGAACTCAGACCGATATCTCTGCCCGATTCCCAATAATCAAGCCCCGTAGTCCCGATAACCCGTTTTAAAAGTATCTCAAACGGAACATCCAGATAGAAAACCAAATCCGGTTTCGGCGCAAAATCATACAGTTTCTTTACCCACTCGAGATTTTGCCCCCGAACGACATCTCGAGCAAAAGCAGTGTATGTGTATCTGTCTAAAAGCACAACAAACCCTGCTTTCAAAGCAGGTATAATGGTCGTCTCAAGCCTGTCCGTAAAATCCGCAGCATACAAAAGGCTGAACGTTGTAGGGTTTAAGAGATTCTTTTCCTTAGCATCATCGATTACATTAGCGATGAGGCGTGAGGTTTTCCATTCACTTTCCATACAGCCATAGCTTTGATCCTCAATCCAGCGTTTCAACAGATTAATCTGAGTCGACTTGCCCGACCCGTCTGTTCCTTCTATGACGATTAACAACCCTGAATAATCGTGTTTTTCAGCCTTATTTAGATTTGGCGCCATCATAATTTTATTCCTTTTTTAGCAAGGCATTGCGCTACATGTTCACGCATCAACACTTGTTTAGAATGTATCGAATTCAACGCATCCATTTTCACAAGCCCGAACTCTTCAACCATCCGAAGATACTCGGCATCAACCATATTCTGGAATATCACATAACTCTTGTATGGATTGTTGCTCAACTTCAAATCCATGCCTGCCTCATAGAAGCTCGGCGTGCGGTTTGCACAAATTCTCTCAAGCGAATGCTCTGCGCTTATGCTGTAATAGAGGGTCAAATCAGGTTTTATTGCAAAACCATACATACTCCTAACCCAACTGCTGTCTACCCCTCTTGCCACATCTCTGGCAAAAGCAGTATACACATACCTGTCAGCGAGAACAATAAACCCTGCTTTCAACGCAGGAACAATAATCTGCTCCAGCCTATCCGCAAAATCGACTGCATGTAAAAGGCTGAATGTGCGCGGACTCAAAAGATTTTTTTTCTTCGCTCTTTTTGTGGTTTGAGAAATCAAAGCAGACGAATTCCACTCTGTAAGGATTACGTCTAATCCTTTGGATTGAAGCCAATCATGAAGAATACCAAGCTGAGTAGACTTGCCTGAGCCGTCTATGCCTTCAACACAAATAAGCGTACCTTTAAGATCATGGTCTTCAAAAAATCTCAAATCTGCTCCCTCAAAACTTCAAAAGCTATTCGTCAATATTACCATATTTTCTGAAATAAGGACAGATTGTAAGTAATCCTCAACCTGAAATATCGAGTTTTTTACCTGTCTTTTGATCGATGATGGCTTTATCTGCAAGCTGCAATATCTGCTTCGCCTGTGCGGCAACTTTATAATCCTGACCCGAAGGGTCGCTTGGAGCAAGCGCTGCGTTTATTACGGTCTGCGCATGTTGTTTGGAGACAGCAGGGTTTTTGGCATTAAATGAAGGCATCTGTATATTAACATGTCCGCCTGTTATTAAGCCGTCTAAATTTTTGTCAATGACAATTTGACCGCCGAACTCTCCTGCAGCAGATTTGTGCGCGGCTTCATGTGCATAAACAGCAGGATAACGCTTAGCGTTTTCCGCTTCAATTTGTGCTTTGAATGCAACAGCCGGTGCCGGAACCAATGTCAATGTAATTGCCATACACTTTTGTCCTTCCTATTATCATTTTAACAAGTTTTTTCAGCACCTGCCAGTCTCAAAACCCTAATTCTGTTACAAATGTCACGTTTCTCTACACTACTTTAACCCGTCCTCTCATAAAACTTGCCATTTTGGTAACTTTTATTCATGATTACATTATGAATAGTAAGAATACCAAGAAGCGTGGAAAAGTTGAAAAAATCAGATTGAACAAATACATCGCACAGAGCGGTCTTTGTTCAAGACGAAAAGCTGACGAATTAATCGAATCCGGTGTCGTAAAAGTCAACGGGGAAAAGGTTACTGAACTCGGTTTTCTTGTTTCGACAAAAGACAAAGTAAGTGTCAACAACAAAGATATCAAACTATCCCCTTTGACCTATATAAAATACTACAAACCCGCAGGCTACATAACAAGCTTGGATGATGAAAAAAACAGAAAAACAATCTATGATCTTTTGCCTGAAGAAGTAAAAGAATTGAAACCCGTCGGACGTTTGGATAAAGACTCTACGGGGCTGTTGATAATGACGAACGATGGTGATTTAATTAATAAATTAACCCACCCGTCGGTTAAGATTCCTAAAATTTATCGTGTCGCAGCAGAAGGAAAACTGAATCAGGACGACCTGATACAGATGGCAAAGGGTATTGAGATTGAAAAAGGCAAAATTGCCTATGCAGATGCTGCCGTAGTGGAATTTGAGGGTAAAAATACAGTTCTACAAGTAGTCTTGTACCAAGGCTTAAACAGACAAATCAGGAAAATGCTGGATTATCTCGGCCACCCTGTTATATCATTGAAGAGGGTCTCTCACGGAACAATCAATATTCAGGGCCTCAAAAAAGGACAGTTCAAATACATAAAACCAAAAGAGATTCAAGATTTATTGAAACAGGTTGTAAAAGCAGAAAAACTGCAAACAAAGGAAAAATAGCAGAGTGAATATTTTCGTGACAGGCACAGATACAGGCATAGGTAAAACCCTCGTAACAGCAGGGCTTGCTACTGTTATGCAGTCGCTCGGCTACAAAACCGGAGTCTATAAACCTTACCAAACTGGAGCCGTGCCACAAGGCGGATTCTATGTTTCACCTGATATTAATTTCGTGAGAAAAGTAGATTTTTATGTGGACACGCTGTGTACATACTTAATGAAAACACCTGCCGCACCGTTGATTGCAGCGGAAATAGACGGAGTAGACATAAACAATCAAACTATACTGAAAGATTTTCATACAATCAGACAGCGTTGCGAAACTTTGATAGTAGAGGGCTGCGGCGGATTGATGGTTCCTGTCACCCCTGACAAAACAATGGCCCATACTGTTTTAAATATGAATATCCCGATAATAATTGTTGCCCGTCCTAACCTTGGCACCGTCAATCATACCCTTCTTACAATACAATACGCACAAACAATGGGTCTGCAAATCGCAGGTGTGATAATAAACCGCTATCCTGAAGGTACTAATGATATCGCAATCAAAACAGCACCCCGTTTAATCGAAGAATATTCAGATGCAAAAGTGCTCGGAATAATCCCTGAACTTCGCAATTTCAATAACCTCAGACCAGGCGAATTGATTGATGTTTTCATAAACAACGCCGATCTGGAAAAGATTTTTGACGTTGAAATTCCTAAATTAAGCTTCAGCTAATCACTTTTCGTTCAATCACTGTATTTATTTGAACAACAATATTCTATATATTGGTAGTGTAGAATGTGAGGACAGAATATGGATAAGAATAAACTAAAATACGTTTGCGCAGCAGTTTTAGCAGTTGTGGCACTAATCCTTTTTCTTTGCAAAGACAGCTTTAGTCCTGAAGGCGCTCTTAAAAACAAATTGAAAAAGTTCAATAAAATACATAAATGCTACTACAATATAGATTTGAAGTATAAATTTATGGGTGAACAAAATATCAATTTAACAATCAAGCAATATAAAATTGACGATAATTATTATGCAAAATTTTTCAAACTATCTAATGCTCCGACATTAGTACAAACTAAAGGAGACAAAATACTCTTTAGTATGTCTAATTCACCGGTAATGATAGAAGCACCTCTTGAAGAATCAAAGAATGAGAAAAGCATCTTTTGGCTTGATAAATTAACCCCTGAACAAATAAAACCCCACACTGTTAAAAAAATCAAAACGCCAACTAATCTTAATAAAAAATGCACTATGTACAGCGCACAATTGACTAACAGCAATAATGTCGACATCTGTATGAGCAAAGATAACTTCCCTGTATATGCAAAATATAAAAACATTCCTTATTCTGCTGAAATAGTATCGGTAATGAATTTTAGCAACATTACAACAGACCATGGCGACGTTGAAATGACTATAAGCAGTATGAGAATAAACCCGAGATTGGATTCATCATTCAACATCCCATCAAGCGCAACCATCACGCCCATAGATGAAATACGAAGAGCCTTGCATTCAAAGCGTCATGAACTGGAAGCAGTTAACAATGCTCTCGGTGAGCTCCAGAGAATCAACGCGGCAAAAGAAGACTACAGCGAAAAAGCCCAGCAATTAATCAACGGTCAATAAAAAAGGTTGAATAATTTAATTCCCTAACATAAGCTTCGGTGCAGGCGGCACAGGAGGCGGGGCAGCTGCAGGTGTTTCAATCTGGTCTTGTTTTTTACGTTTGCGATCATCTTTTGACTCCTTGCCCTCTAAAAAAGTATTGTTAAAAGAAACCGGATTTGCTGAAGTGGACTGCTGTCCGCCTTCTGTAGCAGGACCAAAGTCTGCCGGCGGCATATCAGGCTGAGCGGCATCATCATCTCCGTCTTTTATCTCATCTATTGGAACAACAGGGAATGACGCCTTTTTCAACTTAACTTCAGGATAATCAAAATTAGATGCACCGAACTTCTTCGTCAAAACGTTCATCGTATCTTTCCAAATCATAGCCGGAACAGTACCGCCTGTAAGTCCGCCCATCTTTGTATTATCATCGTTACCAACCCAGATACCTGTTACAATATCAGGTGTGTAGCCATAGAATGAAGCATCTTTATAATCGTCAGTTGTACCTGTCTTACCTGCTGCAGGCTTTCCGATATTAGCAGCGCGACCTGTGCCTGACTCAATTACCGTTTCCATCATTGCCGTAATTACAGCAGCTGTATTCAGGTTAAGCACCTTCATAACTCTTGTTTTAGGAGCTTCATATATAACTTTGCCTCTTGATGTTTCTACTCTTTCAATGGCATAAGGTTTAACCTTAAAACCACCGTTTGCAAAAGCACCATAAGCAATCGTCATTTCATATAATTTCACACCGTTAGAACCCAATGCAATCGTCATATCATACTCAAGCGGAGTATTTATACCCATAGAACGAGCAACACCAATAACGGAACGCACACCGACTTCTTCAATAAGTCTTACTGCCATAACGTTAGATGAAAGCATCAAACCGGCAAACAGCGGCATTCTGCCTCTGTATTTATGCCCATAGTTGTGCGGTTTCCAGCCGTTAAGATCAACCGGAGTATCCTCAATAATATCGTTAGGACCCCAGCCCTTTTCAATTGCCGCAGCATAAACAAACGGCTTGAATGCAGAACCCGGAGGTCTTATCGCCAGTGTTACACGGTCAAATTGACTCTGACTGTAGTTTTTTCCGCCTATATAAACATATATTTCACCCGTGATAGGAGAGAATGAGAACACAGCAGCGTTTTGTTTCGGTTTTGTTAAGCCCCATGCCTTCATATTTCTGTTCATTGAATCTTCAGCCGCTTTTTGCGCCGCATAGTTTAACGTTGTAACTATCTTATACCCGCCTTGAGAAATCTCAGTCTCATTAAAACCAAGCTCCTCAAGCTCTTTCATTGCATAATCAATAAAGTACGGAGCGCGATTCAAAGAATAAATATCCGGATTCGGATTAAGATGTAACTCTTCTTTCACCGCCTGTTCATATTCCTGGCGGGTAATATATCTCATCTTGAACATACGCTGAAGAACCTGTTTTCTTCTCTCCAGAGCGTATTTTTTGTTGTTGAACGGTGAATAAATCGACGGTGCTTGCGGAAGACCGGCAATAAGAGCCATTTCTGCGAGTGTAAGCTCTTTTAATGGTTTATTAAAATAAATTTGCGCCGCTGCAGCTATACCGTATGCTCCCGAACCTAAATAAACATTGTTCAGATACATTTCTAAAATTTTATCTTTTGGGATAGTTTTCTCAATCCTTGCCGCTACGATAAATTCTTTTATCTTACGGTCAAACGTCTTTTCGTTGCTTAAGAAAAGTATTCTTGCAAGCTGCTGCGTAATTGTACTCGCACCTTGAACAAAACTGCCCGCTTTGAGGTTTGCAAAAGTAGAACGCACCAAGCCAAGAGGATCATACCCGCTATGGTGATAAAAATTCTTGTCTTCAGTAGCTATGATTGCATTTTTAATATTATCCGGAACATCTTTTATATCTGTTTTTTCAAACCGATATGCAGTAAAAGTTTTAATAACTTCATCATCAGTAGAGTAGAATTTAGTAATCATATTCGGCTTAAAATCATCCAAATGTTGAATAGGAGGCTGCGAATACAAATACAGGTTAACACCGATAAATCCCGCTAAACAAATAGCTACAGACACTACAATAAATGCTTTTAGCTTGCTGTGTTTCTTTGGGTTTCTGATTTTCTTTGGCAAATCAAACTCTGACACTTTACTTTTATATCCCTCTAATTCTGGCTAAATTCCGTACTTAATACTATTATAGTCGTATTTTAACAGAAAATAATTAAACATCAATAAATTGTATATTAATAAAATATTAAGATAACACCATTTAAAAAATCGTTATTGTTTCCGACCTTTGCTCGTGATAAAATAGACTCGATTCAGGAGATAGGGAGAAAAATAATGAAAAAAGAATTGATATTTATGGGACCACCGGCTAGCGGAAAAGGTACTCAAACTAAAAAATTAGCTCAAGACACAGGTCTTGTGCACGTGGATACAGGTTCCCTTTTGAGAGAAGCTATGGCTAATGAAACTGCTGCAGGAAAAATTGCTAAAGATTATGTTGAAAAAGGCCAGCTTGTACCTGTTGATGTTGTAGCTAATATCATTAAAGAAAGACTTAAACAAGATGACGTTCAAAAAGGATTTATCCTTGACGGCTTCCCAAGAAGCATTGAACAGGCTGAATTGTTAGATAAAATGCTTGAAGAAATCGATGGAAACAAAGAAGTCGATATGAAAGTAATTTACTTTGATATTCCTATCGAAAACCTGATGGAGAGAATCATCTACAGACGTTCTTGCCCTGCTTGCGGAGCAATATTCAACATAAAAACTATGCCTATTAAAAAAGAAGGTTTCTGTGATGCTTGTGGCGCTGAACTTGTTCAAAGAAAAGACGATACAGAAGAAGTTGCAAAAAACAGATTCGACACGTACTTTTCACAAACATCTCCATTGGTAGCATTCTACGAAAAAAGAGGCGTTTTGACTAAGTTAGACGCTACGGGTTCTATCGATGAAATTTACGCTAAATTAAAGCAAGCTATATAAGAAAACAGGTTATATAATATCTATTATGGCAATCCATAAAAAATCCAGAGAAGAAATAAAACTGATGAAATATGCGGGCAACGTAGTTGCCCTAGTTCATCAGGCTATGAAAAACGAGATTAAACCCGGTGTTTCAACGAAGTATCTGGATGAGATTGCCGAAAAAATTATCAGAGATAATAAATGTATACCGACTTTTTTAGGATACAACGGCTTTCCTGCTTCAATCTGTGCTTCTAAAAATGCAAATGTCGTACACGGTATCCCTTCTGACGAGGAGATTCTTGAAGAAGGTGATATCATTGCAATTGACGTTGGTGCAACATACAGAGGATTGGTAGGAGACAGCGCCTGGAGCTATGCAGTAGGAAAAATTTCTGATGACAATAAAATGCTTTTGAAAACTACTGAAATGGCACTTTTCGCAGGTATTGACAAAATGCGAGATGGCAACATCCTTGATGATGTCGGTGCAGCAATTGAAGATATTGCAGGTGCAAACAATCTAGGCATAGTCAGACAGTACGGCGGGCATGGTGTTGGGCGTGCAATGCATGAAGAGCCGTTTGTTTTCAATTATCGTGTAGGGAACAAAACTGTTTTAAAATCAGGCATGACTATTGCATTAGAGCCTATGTTGAATTTGGGCTGTGATGATGTTGTTATTCAAGATGATAAGTGGACTGTCACAACAAAAGACAACAAGCCGTCCGCTCACTTTGAGCATACAGTTCATATTACTGACGGAGAGCCTGAGATTTTGACGCTCTTGTCGTAGATTATTTTGTCAGGCAATTGCCTGACCTACTACATCCTAATACATCAAGCTATGCCGTTCCGGGCGTTGGATTGTGAACTATTTCTATAATATGTGTTTTACGGAATCTCATAAAAGATGTATTGCCTATATAATCCCGCTTCACTTACTTCCAAGATTGCTTAAAGCAGTGTGCTCTTTGTAAATTTATGTCGGCTGAAATATTCATCTGTAATTTTTTTAAGCCTTGCGCTTAGTTGTTCTGTTGTTTCTGTTCCATTAGCCCAAATATAGTATTTTTTAAAACTTTTTTTATCAAATCTTTCAGCAGTTTGTTCAAGCATATCGCCTGATGAAGTTTTTATCAGTCTGTAGCTGTATTTTGTGCCTAATTTTGTAGGTGCTAACGTCACACGTGACGCACCTGTT
Source organism: Candidatus Gastranaerophilaceae bacterium (assembly GCA_031547505.1). GTDB lineage: Bacteria > Cyanobacteriota > Vampirovibrionia > Gastranaerophilales > Gastranaerophilaceae > JAVBRY01. The sequence continues at coordinate 20,298 of JAVBRY010000025.1, forward strand.
TTTATTACAGTACTTGCAGCTCTATTAATTTGGTAAAATTTATTTAATGCATCTAATTTTTGGGTATCGCCACGTTCTCTCCGACCATATACGGAGCTTCACTTATTTTCTTGGCGAAACGATGATTACCTCGCACTGTCTGAGACCCTATAAGGGTCGAGTTTGCGAGGTCAATGTTGAGTCTAGAAAATATTGAAGCGGAGTATCCGGTCGGAAGTTTTGCCTTCTTTTTCCGAAAACTTGTTTTCGAGAAAAATGGCCTCACGAAAACACTTCAGGCTGTAAAGTAGGTTGGGTTTTAACCCAACAGCGTGATTAGTAAATAGTGAGTTGTGGGGCTTTTTGTTAAAAAGCCCCCCTGGACGGAGTCCCCGTCGGAGACAAAGGCAATAAGTTAAGTTTGAAAGCTTTAAGCTTACGGTATCAATTGGTCAGATCCCGAATATTTCAAGATTATTTAATATAACAAGTTGAGCGCTTCGGGATGACAGTCCGTGGTTAGTAGGTCAACATTACTGTGTTAAATAATCTTCTAAAATATCTATTCTATTTTGAGCTGTATCGAAAGAGCATTTAACACCAACAGGAATAGCCAATTTTTGCACACCGTGTCCGATTTTTAAACCCGATTGAATCGGTATGTTAAGCTCTTCTCCGAGATTCACAAAGAAATCATCGAAATATTTTTGTGAATCCAACCCGTCAAAATCCCCGAGCACAATTCCTGCAAGGTTATTTTTGAACTGAGTTATATTCAAAAGCTGTGTAAACATTCTGTCTATCTTATAAACAGGTTCTGAGGTGTCTTCGGTGAATAGTATGAATTTTTCATCAGGAATAAAATCCAGCCCAGCAAGAGAGGCGATAGTCGCCAGATTTCCTCCCCACAGGATTCCTTGAGCATTGCCATTGCTGTATACTTTACCCTCTGGTGTGTCTATTGGGATTGATTTTTCGTTCCCCTCAAGTGTATTAAAAAAGGACTTTTCAGTTATTGCATCTACTACGCCTGAAAAATCCGTGCAAGCCATAGGACCGCTGAATGTGACCAGGCCTGTTTTTTTATAAAACATCAACGAAAAAGCAGTTGCATCTGAAAAGCCGACGAATATTTTCGGATTATTTTTTATAATGTCATAGTCAATCTTATTTATTACACGCAAGGCTCCATATCCGCCGCGTATGGCAATAATTGCACTTATAGATTCATCAATAAAAAACTCCATTAATGCCTTTGTTCTTGCCTCAGCCGAACCGCTAAAATAGTTTTCAGTTTTAAAATATGTATCTGAAATCTTGACCATAAACCCCTGCTCTTCAAAGTATTTTTTCGCACACTCAAGCTTGTCGGTATCTTCAATGTTGCCAGATGCAGACAAAAAACCTATTGTGTCTCCTGTTTTCAATTTTTTAGGTTTAAGTAAGTTCATAATAATCTGATTCTTGCACGCCTTTTTTAGTACTTTTCATAAATTTCATATATAATTATATTACGAGATGAGAGTTGGAGCAAAGTTTTGAGCGAAAAGTATTTGCCATTATACAGAAAATACCGTCCACAAACATTCTATGATTTAATCGGACAAGAAAACATAGTAAAATCCCTCAGTAACGCAATAGAGCTGGGAAAAATTTCGCATGCTTATCTCTTGTGCGGCCCGAGAGGAACAGGGAAAACCTCTTCTGCTCGTATTTTAGCAAAGTCTTTAAACTGCTCTGAAGGGCCGACCTTAAAACCTTGCGGCAAATGTCCTAGCTGTATTGATATCACAAATTCAACTCCTATAGACGTAATAGAAATCGACGCAGCGAGCAACAGAAAAGTTGAAGACGCGAGAAATATCCTGGAAAAAATCCAGTTTGTTCCCGTCAACGGAAAATACAAAATCTACATCATAGACGAAGTCCATATGTTAACGACAGAAGCCTTCAACACATTGTTGAAGACTCTTGAAGAACCGCCTGAGAATGTGATTTTTATCCTGGCGACAACAGAGCCGCATAAGGTTTTGGAAACAATAATCTCGCGCTGTCAGAGATTCGATTTTAGAAGAATCACAACAGAAGATATTATAAAACACCTTGAAACAATTGCACAGAAAGAGAAAATAAACATTTCTGCCGAGGCGCTTGCAGTTATCGCAAGAAGTTCAGCAGGCGGAATGAGAGATTCTTTGGCGCTTTTGGATCAGTTGAGTGTGATGGATGCAAAAAAAGAAATTACTGCTGACGATGTAAATGAGATGCTCGGCAGATTGTCATTCGACACGCTTTTTGACTTGAGCGCGTGTATTTTAAACTCCGATTCTCAAGCCGCAATAATTCTTCTAGACAAAATTTATAACAACGGAAACGAGCCGTATCAAATTATTTCGAACCTTATTCTGTACTTTAGAAATATGCTGATTGTGAAAAATTGTTCAGAGAGAAACATCGCTATTGATTTGACACAACTGAGCGAACAGAATGTTGTGAAACTGAAAGAACAGTCTGAGAATTTTGAGCCCGAACAGCTTGTTTATCTTATCGAAAGACTTTCTTTCTATTCAAAAGAAATTCGAGAAACGACGAATCGCTATATGTGGTTAGAGTTGTGTTTGATTGAACTTTCTTCAAACGTGAAATTCGCAAGCTACACAGAGCTTATTTCAAGGATTGAAACACTGGAATCTAAATTAACAAGCATGGGGGGAGGAAAAACTACTTTTGTGCCGCCACCGTCGATGAATGTTAACAAACCAGTCGCTCCAATAAAACCAGTTACTATTGAGCCTGCTGTGATTGAACAACCTATTTCAGCACAACCTGAGCCGATACAGACTTTGCCACCTATAGCAATAAAACCCGAACCACAATCTGAGCCTGCTGTGGAAACTGTTGAACAGATTGAACCTGCTGTAAAAGAAGATACACAGACACCTGTTATAGAAAAAATTGAAACCGAAACTGAACCGATTGCGGCAGTTGAAGCAGTTGTTGAAGTTAAAGAAATCGAAACACCTAATTTGGGGCCTAAGGAAGAGCCTGTTGTTCAAGAGCAGCAGCCTGTTGTGAATACAGCCGGCGGTGCTTCAAACAATGGTGACTTGGCAGCCCTTTGGGGTGGTATACTTCAAAATATTGAAAGCGTTCCATCCAGAATGTTTTTCTATAACCTTTCACAGCCTGTGTCTTTGGATAGTGACAGGGTTTTGATTTCATTTGCAAAAGAGATTTTCGTAAAGCAGGCAAAAGAAGACAGCAAAAATCTTCCGTTGAAAAAAGCTGCTATGACTTATTTTAATGTCGACGATATTAATATTCAGGTCAATCTTGCAGATGCAAATGATGCTCCGGTAAGCAATCCGAATTTAAAACAGATTTTTGAAAAAAAAACTGAACATGGAGCCGAGCCTAAACCACCTGTAAACGAAATAAGCGAAATGAGCATCGAAGAAGAAAATGCCGAATCCTTGCAAGAAACACTCGCTCCTGTCAGAGAAGTTGTGTCACCAGCAAATTATTCAGACCAGACAAAAATGGCACTGGAATTGTTTAACGGGAAGATTATAGATTAGAGTCTTTCTCTTCCTGTATAAAGCTGAACTGGTTTTCATTGTAAGCTCAATATTATTATGCTAATATAAAAAATGTTTGGAAATAAAGTATTGAGAGTTTAAATTAAATTCTATGGTTGAAAAAAATATTAAAGAAAAAATAATACTGCTTGGAATTTGTACGTATAACCGTAATGATTTACTTGATAATGCATTAAAGCACATTGCGCTTTTAACTTCTCCTGAAGGAGCAAGACTGGAAGTTATACTTTTAGATAACAATCCTGACGGACGGGCTAGTGAAATATAT